>USLW01000018.1 GCA_900555605.1 uncultured Clostridium sp.
TCGTATTTACAGCCACTATGCGCACGAAAGTGAGCAAGAAGAAGTCTTTGAGAAAATTGCCGAGGTTGTGGAACAGGCGCAGACGGGCGAAAGTGAAACTGTCGATGTTCTGCTCACGGAGGAAGAAACCGTGCTTGCAGAATACGGCGAGTTGTATCTGCAAAATACGGATATGGTCGGCTGGCTTTCGATTGCCGGCACGAATATCAACTATCCCGTAATGCAGACCCCGAACAACCCCAATTATTATCTGAAGCACAATTTTGAAAAGGAGTACAGCGATTTAGGTACTCCGTATGTGCAGGAAAATTGCGACCTATTGACGAGCGATAACCTTGTTATTTACGGTCATCACATCAAGGGGCAAAAGATGTTCGGCGCATTGGAGAATTACAAGAGCAAGGATTTTTACGAGGAACACAAGACCATTCGTTTTGATACCCTCACAAAGAGGGGCGAGTATGAAATCGTTGCCGTGTTCAAAACGGTTGCGTACAGCTCGGCAGGTTTCCGCTACTACGATTTTGTAGACACAGAGGACGAAAACGCCTTTAACGCTTATATCGCCAAGTGCAAGGAACTTGCCCTGTATGATACAGGCGTGACCGCAGAATACGGCGACAGGCTTATTACGCTTTCAACCTGCGAATACTCCGCACAAAACGGCAGACTTGTTGTAGTGGCAAAAAAGGTTGCCTAATATCCGCACCGCTTCAAGGAAAGGAGGCTTTTAATGGCTGATATAAAAACCAGAGATGCGGTCAAAGGCACAATAAAGACCATAGACAAAGCCGCCATTGCTACCGAGCGTATGAAGTCCGCTTATGCAAAAACAAAGGATAAGGCGGAACAAGGCTATTACGCCGATGAAAGCTCTGCTACGGAATATGCCGCCGACAGGCTTTCCTACGGAGCTGACCGTATCAAGGACGAGGGTATCCACCAATTTAACAAGCAAGGGCAAAAGGCTGTCAAGGAAACAAGGGAAAATATCGGTAAGGCAAAGGATAAAATATCGTCCTATAAACAGAAAAAGGCGGCAAAAGCCGCCGAACAGCATAACAACGGCTTGCAGATCCGTCACGGGGCTGCAAGCCGTTCCTCTGCTCCCGATAGCACCCAAAGGGCAAAATCTCAGTTTATCAAGACCCGACAGCAAGGCAAAAAGACGGTTAAGACCACCGCCCGAAATGCTGAAAAGACGGTCAAGGCAACCGCAAAAGGTACGGTCAAAACCACCCAGAAAAGCGTTAAGACTGCACAGGCTACCTCTAAGGCGGCTATCAAAACAGCCGAGCATTCCGCCAAAGCAACGAAGGCAGCGGCAAAGGCTTCGGCAAAAGCGGCTCAAAGGGCTGCGCAGGCAGCAAAAGCCACTGCCAAGGCTCCGGTTGCGGCGGTGAAAGCGGCAGTAAAAGCTACGATTGCCGCAGTTAAAGCGATTATTGCAGGCGTCAAGGCGCTTGTAGCTGCCATTGCCGCAGGCGGTTGGATTGCCGTCGTGATTATTATTGTTATCTGTCTGATTGCCTTGATTGCAGGCTCGGTGTTCGGTATTTTCTTTTCGGGCGAGGACTCTGGAAACGGTATGACAATGCAGAGCGTTGTACGGGAAATCAATGCTGAATACGATACCCGTCTTGACGAAATCCAAAGCAGCACAACCTATGATGTTCTGGAAATGTCGGGCAGTCGTGCGGTCTGGAAAGAGGTGCTTGCGGTCTATTCCGTAAAGACTGCTACCGACCCAGACAATCCGCAGGAAGTGGCAACAATGGACGAGGGTAAAAAGCAGCTTCTATCGGGTATTTTCTGGGAGATGAACGAAATCAGCAGCAGGACAGAAAGCAAGACCGAAACCCAGATAACCGAGAGCGACGACGGTCACGGGAATATCGTGCAGACCGAAACGACCGTTACACAAACCTATCTGTATATCACGGTCAGTCACAAGACCGCCGATGAAATGGCTGACCTATACGGGTTTAACGAGGAACAGCGACAACAGCTATCCGAATTACTTGCCGAGGAAAACAATTCGCTCTGGTCTGCTGTGCTTTACGGTATCTCGGATGGCGACGGCGAAATCGTGACCGTTGCTTTGTCGCAGGTCGGCAATGTGGGAGGTCAGCCTTATTGGTCTTGGTACGGCTTTGATGGGCGTGTAGAATGGTGCGCCTGCTTTGTGAGTTGGTGTGCAAATGAGTGCGGCTATATTGAAAGCGGCGTGATACCGAAATTCGCAGGCTGCGCTAATGGGGTACAATGGTTCAAAGACCGTGGGCAATGGCAGGACAACAGCTTTGAACCGTCAGCCGGTCAAATCATTTTCTTCGATTGGGATAATAAAGGCTCGTCCGGTCCGCAGGATGGGCTATCCGATCATGTCGGCATCGTGGAAAAATGCGAAAACGGCATTGTCTACACCATCGAGGGCAATTCCGGCGACAGCTGCCGACAGCGTCAATATCCCGTGGGATACTATGAGATCCTTGGATATGGTGTCCCAGCGTATTAAAAATCCAGCCGCCATGTTTGGCGGCTGGTACATATTTATCTTGTTTCTTTTTTAGCTGTCTCTCAATATGATATTTAACAGCATCACATCTGCTATTGAGCAGATGTGATGCTGAACGAATAATAAAGCAGAATGACAGGATGCTGCGTCACATTGATAAGTGCCGCCATAATGATTTCATTCGTATTGGCTTTTCACACAACTTTTACTGCAATTTGATTGGTTAGAAATCGAAAATTCAGCCTAACGAAATTTGAAAATCTGACTGACTAGAGTTGCGAAATTCAGCTGAATAGGATATAATAAACTAAACTTATAGTCGAGGTGAGCGTTTATGGATATACCGAATTACAAACCCCGCGTGATTGATACAAAAGTTAAGGAATATCTGTCTGCGTTTGGTGCCGTCTGCATTGAGGGGCCTAAGTGGTGCGGAAAAACCTGGACTTCCTCCTATCACAGCAAAAGTGCGATATACATTGGCGACCCCGCCAACAACTTTCAAAACCGTCAGTTGGCCGAATTGTCTCCCGCTTTGGTTCTAGATGGTGAAACTCCGCGACTGATTGACGAATGGCAGGAAGTCCCCCCCATTTGGGATGCCGTAAGGTATAAGGTTGATCTAGTTGCAGGAAAAGGACAATTCATTCTGACCGGTTCTGCTACTCCGAACCACAAAGGCATCTTGCACAGCGGTGCCGGCCGTATTGCTAAGCTACGGATGCGGCCTATGTCACTGTATGAGTCCGGTGATTCCAGCGGTAAGGTCTCTTTGGAAAAGCTGTGTCACGGCAAGCTGATGCCTGCCATGACTGGCGACGTAGACCTCAAAAAGCTGGTTGAGCTGATCCTTCGCGGCGGCTGGCCTGGAAGTCTCGGATTGCCGCTGGAACAGGCGATGCTGCTTCCTGTAGAATATCTGAATGCGGTAATTGATGACGATGTATACCGTATCGACGGCATCAAGCGGGATACGCAGAAAATGCGTCTGCTGCTGCGCTCATTGGCACGGAACGAAAGCACGACCGTCACGAATAAGACCCTGATGAAGGACATCAGTGCAGTAGACGCCGAAACTATTGATGGTAATACAGTGGCAGCATACTTGGACATTTTCAAGCGATTGTTTATTACGGACAATCAACCGCCATTCTCATCCAACATCCGTTCCTCCGTTCGTATTAAACAGGCTGAAAAGCGGCACTTCTCCGACCCTTCACTGGCCTGTGCTTTACTAAAAGCCACCCCTGCCGGACTAATAGGCGATTTGGAGACGCTCGGCTTCTTGTTTGAAGCTCTCTGTGAACGAGATCTTCGTGTTTATGCGGAGTCTTTCGGTGCGAATCTATACCACTATCAAGACTACAAAAACCAAGAGATCGATGCTGTCCTTGAACTGCCAAATGGTCAATGGTGTGCTTTTGAAATCAAACTGGGCGCCAACCAAATCGACGCTGCTGCAGCTAACTTGCTGGAAATCAAAAAGCAGATTTCAGAAGATCCCAAGGGGAAGCCTCCTGCGGTTCTCGGCGTGCTGTGCGGTATGTCAAATGCAGCCTATCAGCGGCCGGATGGAGTGTTTGTGGTGCCTATTACTGCGCTTAAATCTTAATGCTAACTTGGCAAAACTTATAGCTTTCTTTTTGTGTTTGGCGACCTATTTGATTTAACTCTCAACAATGCTTTTACCATGGTACAGCTATCGGATAGCAGTAAGCTCAAAAATCTTCACCATGGCGATATTCTCGTAAAATTTAGAGTCCCCCTCATAGCCAATAGCTATGAAATTCCGTATATTGAAAAAGAAATTTACCTAAGCTGCTTTTCTGAAGAATGCTATCTGCAATCCGGCAATATTGTTATTGCTTATACCGCAGAAGATGAAACCGTTGTACAGGCACTTTAAGTTATAAATGTAGAGTGCCCTGCTTTGTAGACTAGAAATGTGCTTTAACGAAAAATCCCCAGTTTATTGCCTGAATACAGCATGTCTCCACGATGAGCCTTTGCCCTTTATCGTTGGTACAAAGGTTTCTTCTGTCAGCAAAGAAAGCATCACACAGACAAAACTAGTTATACCGAAATATGAGGAGCACCAAGCAGTCTCCGCCATTCTGTCTGATTTGGATGGTGAAATTACAGCATTGAAAAAACTCACAAAATGCCGTCAAGTCAAGCAGAGCATAATGCAGCAGTTTCTGACCAGTAAAATTAGGTTGATATAAAGGATGGTACGCTTTATGGCTAAAAGCAAAATAATCAAGGAACTCGCAAATAATCAGATTTCTATGGAAGTGGCCTTGCAGCGACTTATGATTATAGCTTCTGACTTGGAAAACGAAGATCTGTCAGCATGGGCCGAAGCAGAGTTACACGGCTATTCCCGAAGCGATACATTGCCAAAGTATAGGAACATACAGTCTATTCATTTTGTTTACTCCGGAATAAACGGTAGCTTCAAAGTTACGAATTGTCCGTTTACCTTTACAAATGTTTTGGAGGAAAAGCTCCCTGATATTTATAACATTCCCATTATGGATAGCATCTCTTCTTTGCAAGACTTTGTAGACAATCCGGATAAGCAATCTTATATAAGAGACTTTTCTATACTGAGTGGGTATGTCTTGGATAAAACGGGTATTCAATGCACAAGCATTTATCAGACGGTGCCATTGAATTTCTTGCAGAAAATTTTGAGTCAAATCAAAACCACACTTATGCATGTATTCCTTAAGTTGGATAAGGAGTATGGTTGCTTGGACAATTTAGATGTAGATACAGCCGAAAAAGCTCCCGAAGAAATTGACGAAATAAATAAAATTGTAAACAATTATATTTTTACCGATAATAGCATTAATGTGGGTGATAAAAACAAGCTCAGGGATTCTAGAATTTTGGTTGGAGGTGGGGAGCATGGCTGATATTTCATATAAGTACCTAGATAATGAACACCGAATCGACTCTTATGACAATGTGGTCTCTACATACGACTGGATTAGAAACGCTTTAATGTTTGTTTTTGAATCTCAAAACAATCTTACACTAGATTGCATTATTGCATTTGATTCAGACAGTATGTCATATGAGTGCAAATCAATTGATGAATTTAAGAAGTATGCTTTCGGGAAAACCATCCGTGTAAAATACATGAATGTTTATGTTTCCGAAAATTGGGTTCAAGCGATCATAAGCATTTATGTAAGTCACTCCTCTAAATCAGAACAGCAGGAATTCATACTCTCCTCGGAAAATGAAATGTTGGTAATTAGTCTGCGAGATGCTCTTCTCGCCAAAAAAAAAGGCAATCCTCGTCTACAGCCACCTACCATCATCCAGTACGAGGATAACAGTATCCACATTGGTGATGGTAATAAGATTTCAAATAGCACCATTGCCTCAAAGGACATTATTGAGACTAAATGCAAAACATCCAATCACGCCCCCCAAGAGGGGAACTTGGCATCGAAAGGTTTTTGGGAGATTTTCGTGCCAATTATAGTGATTATTGCTGGTGCAGCAATATGTGCATGGCTTGGACTTAACTGAAGTGGAGTTGGCTCCATGCCCAGCATTGGTGACAGTAAGCGCAAAATTTAAAACCGTGTGGTCAAGTTCTTCCTGAACAAGCTGCACTATACATACTGGGGGAACCTGCACTACAGCGAAAACCGCAATATCATGCAAGAGTTGCTGTATACTTGGCTGCTGAAACAGTGGTTACCTCTGCTACTATTAAAAGAAAGAGCACGGTCGTTTGCGACCGTGCTCTTTCAGCATCGCTTGCGATGCGAAGTCACAAATAAAATCCGTGTTAAATGGGTTGGGAGAAATATCCCCCCGATAATCGATTTATAAGCTCCTACTGCAGCAGGAGCTTATAAATCTTTGCTCGAGCGGGTATCGCCGTACATTGCTTGCAAAACATTGAAACTTGGGGGATTGTAATTTAAATCTCACCCACTATCCGATGTTTATGCGCGCAGAAAGCTCAAACACAAAGGCGGTGGTTGACACTTGGACATCTCCTCCATATTTCTCAACACACTTTTTTATGTTTTTTAAACCATATCCATGCCCCTTTTCCCGCTTGCGCGCATGATATGCTTCCGGAAACGGATTACGGATTCGAAAGAATAGAATCTCATGGAACTTCCTAATCTGCAAGTGTACATATCTTTTTGCCGGAGGGAGCAACTTACAAGCAGCAATTGCGTTATCCAATGCATTTCCAAGTAATATATATGCATCGACTGCCGTAATCCCCAAATTTGGTGGAACGCTTACATCAAAAGAAAAAGAGATTTCTTCTGTAATCATTTTCAGTCGATACTCATTCAAAATGATGTTGATAACGGAATTGCCGACATCTGTCACCTGACCAAGCTCGCCAAACAATTCCTCGGCATCTTGAAGTGTCCGAGACGCTTGCTGCAAATCGTTCCCGTCAATTAGAGCATGCATCGCCAGCAAGTATTTGTTAATTTCGTGGAACATTGCGCGAGTTTCATTTTGCTCATTACGCAGTTGCTCATAATACTGTTCCTGCATGATGTAGTGCTGTTCTTCCAACTCCAACTCCATTTTCTCATCTGATACTGCTTTCGCTTGTTCTGCATAAAACACCAACAATATATTCATATATATCAAACCGATTGAGGCCAGCAGGAATGGAATCGGAAACAGATTATCACCATTTTGAGCAATACGGCAAAAATAACAGCCTAAAATGATACTTATTATACATCCCGGCACAATTACCAATATAAATGGCAAGGTGATAACCGAACGCCCTCTATTAACAATGGAAATAATAATCAGTACAAGTGTAAATGTCATTGCATGAGACGCAATACTCCAAATCACCCTAGGCAGTCCAGCAACAAGCAGCCGAGAACTATCGATCTGAAACATTGTAAGTAGAAGATACATTAAAACGTCAGTCAAAACAAAAACTGCACAAAATAAGGCACTGCAAAACACTGCTTGAATAATTGTTGATGTAAATAGACGCCACCCTAAGATGAAAACTCCAACGCCAAAAAATGCAAGCCTTACGTAAGATGCGTCAGGTATGAAAGAAAGCGTCGAAGCTGCTGCACCAAACAAAAAGTAGCTCGAAAGCCACAACCACAGTGGAAGCGCTTTCTTAACAAACAGCCCCTGCAAATATAAATGAATAATAGCAATTTCTATTAGGACAATTAATAATTCGGAAGCAATGTACATCTGCTTACCTCCCAAGAAAGCCAAAAAACATTTGGTTAAATTCCTGCTGCTTTCTCCTACTGATCGGCAATCTGACACCGTTGTCCATTAGGAGGTCTGTGGACGTTGCGGATTTTATATGTTCTAAATTGACCAAAATACTTTTATGGGGCATCGCAAAATAACCTTTGGGCAGTCCAGCAATGATCTCCTTTAGAGTACTGCGGAATCTATATTCATTATTTGCATCATGCACTATGGCATAATGTCCAAACATTTCTATGTACTGAACGTCATTGATCGGCAAAACAATCATTGTATTTCCAACTACAAAGGAGAACCGATGGGCTTTCACTTCTCGAATTGCAGAGTCCATTGCTTCATAAAAGTCAGCTTTTATCAATGGCTTCTGCAAATAACGCAATGCGATACCATATCCCTTCAAAGAATATGCGCTGCTTTTTGTCGTAAAAATAATGACTGGCGGTCTCTCTAGGGCTATTAGCTCCTTTGCCACATCAAATCCCGTTGGAGGCTCCATCTCAATATCCAACAAGGCAATATCGAAAGCCGCATTTTTTGCTTCTGCTAAAAGGTCTGCTGCCCGTACATATGTTGAAATGTGCATTTGCTGCCCAGCATCATACTCTTGAGCCAACTGAAGCACTGCAATCAAATCTGCAACCTCGTCGTCACATATTCCAATACGGATCTTGTCCAAAGCAAATCACCCCCATATTCAATTCAGGCTTATATGTTTATCCGATAGAAGTAGACTTTTATACATTGTGAAGCTTACCGCTGATTAATGAGAGCACATACTGTTTGTGCAGATAGGCTCAAATGTTCCCATACGGAGTTAAAGCCCTTACAAATGCATCAGACAAATAAATCCAAAACATGCGTTTGTCTTGCTTGAACACATTTGAACTCTATCAAAGCTGTAAAGCACCTGTACGCTTACAATAGCCATCGTATTAGTCGGTGGACTCGCGCAATAAACATATCAACAGCGGCGTTTTTACGCCTCCAAAAAGCATGGCATCGAAAGCAAAAAATCAAGATGGATGGTTTCAGATGATATTATATCGCACTCTCTCTGCATTTTCAACGCAGCCTACTGCCGTTCACGCCACAGAAGCTACCTGTTGTGCCTAAGCTCTTGCTGCATGCTGGCAGCTCGAGTATAATTAAGGAAAAATCAAGCTATGTTGGCATCGGACAAAATTCGCTAATGGCACTTTCGTGAATTAGCTTCCGCATATAAATAACGACGACTGGCCATCGTTTGTTATATATAATGCCCAGCAGATACGTAATAGTAGCTACAACGTATATGTTTTAAGCATGCTCGCCAATTGAAAGCAGACTTCAATAAAAGACTCAGCAATCAGCCATATCACAATATTGAAGAAATGTTTCAAACAAAAGGAGGTCGTAATGAAAAAAATAATATCAATCTTTCTGACCCTTTGTATGATCGTGTGCATTCCCATTTCAGCCAGCGCAGCAACATCCGTTGGCAGTGCATCTTATGTACTTAATGGTAATTCTCAGTACGGGCAATTTGCAAAGATGGTTCTTTGGGCTGCAAACGACAAGACTGTCAACTTTAGCACAGACAATTGTGCAAAACATGTATATGGAACCAACACAATTTATACTTATGAAAAAACGGAGACTGTATACTGCCACTCAACCAGTAGCTTAACTTCCAATTACGCAACCGCTTTCTCCTCCTTGGCAAGAACATTAAATGTTGCTGATTCTGCCAGCGCAGGAGTACGATTGGGTAATACATATAAGATTTCGTCTAATTATGCATCTGGTAGTTACTGTTTCCGCGCTAAATTCACATGCTATAAAGTTGTTGAAGAGGTTATTACCTCTACTGCTTCCAGTGAAACCGTAAATTGGACTAAGACCATTACGTCTGCTCCCAAAAACACCACTGGCACTATTGTTATTTATAAATTATAATTAATCCCTATTCGATCTCTCAATGCGATAAAATGGTTAAACTGACGGGAATTTAGTCCCGTCAGTTTAACGCAAAACCGGGAGGCTGGCAATATGAGAAAGCAAGTATTTGGGCTGTTTGCAGCGATTATGCTAATCATTGCTCTTGCAGCCTGTTCATCGCAGGAAACTGCGGGGAAAACTGCATCAAGCGATTTGGTATTCCCTGAAATTCCGCAAAACTATTGGGGATTATTCGACAATAATTACTTTATGATCTATGAACAGGGTTTTGTGTCAACAAACAGCATTAACTTGACACTGCTGTCTGCATCACCACTGGAACAAAGCGATGTTGATGTCAGCACATCAACAGGCGGGGACATGATCTATTATCTTGACCCTTATGACGGAGATACTGGCAAATGCGTTATATACGAAGATATATTTCTTTTATATCAGGGAGTCTCTGCTGACGAGCTTTTGAAGTATACAGCAGGATCGCTTTCAGCTGAACGCAAAGCAGAAATTGACGGCATGCGCAGCACCTTTCGTAAGCTGGATGAGAGCAAAAAGCCTGTGCTCTATCGATATGTGCTGGCACTTTGCGTTCCCATTGAGACTGTGGATGGCGATGCCGTTTTGGATGCTCTGTCAGTGACTGTAAAGGGTGAAACACGGACATATCAGCTCGGAACGCTCTGCGGCAAGACATCCGAAGCAGGGGAGTACGCCGGTGATCCCAACTTCAGTCTGAATTGTGACGATAATGTCGCTTATTTCGGCTTCAGTGTAGATATCAGCAACGATGGCAGCATCATGTTGGATAATATAAAATATACAGCCACCAACGATGTTCGTATCACAGGAATTCGGTTTTACGGTACTGAGGATGTGAAGATTCAAAGCGTATCTGTCGTCCAGTCCGCAGCGGACGGCGCAGTGATCGATACAGAGTGGGATACAGTGCAACCAATTGAGCTGGAGGCCGGTGATCACGTCTGCCTGAACGTCCGAATCGCGGATCCATTTTTCGCAGGCTCTCTGGGCGGCTGGAATGCAAGATACCTTATGCTTGAGTATCAGTGCAGCGGCGAAACCTATGAGCTGGGCATTCCTTTCTATTTCGCCCAATCACTTCCGGACGCTTTTGCTTATATAGCGAATGAAGAAGGTATTGATGTTCTTTCTTACTACATTAGCTATATCAATGCAGTTGGGAAATGACAGCCGACTGAGGGAAATTCCATGTACATATTCAAGAAAGTTTTGACCAAAGCATTTTACTTTGTTTTGGTATGTCTGCTGCTTATGCCGGTGGGACTTCTGTATATCATTTCCCGTAATGAACAGCTTCAGTACCAAGCGGAAACAGTTCCGGTGGTAGAGGAGCTTGCCTACGGTGACGTTGTGCCCATTGTCCGACGTGACATTGAGGAAACCGTTACGATCAGCGGGACCATTGTCAGTGCGTCGGTTTTTTTCGCAGAGCTTAACGTCAGCGATCCATACAGCCTCAGATTTCTTGTTGCCATTGGGGATGTACTCCATCCGGGCGACGTGATTGCTTATGACGGAAGCAGAAAAATTTTATCCGACTGCCGCGGCGTGATCAAGGAAATCAATCTAGGGACTGCCCCCTATCTGCGAATGGATTCTCTAGATGATTTTGCACTGGAATGCTATGTAAGCAGCACGCAGCGAGCTGTTTTGGAACGCGAATCGCTGAAATTAACAGATGAAAACGGAAGCCGGCTTACCGTGCTGAAGGTGGATGATATCTGCACGGACGAAAATCTGACCAGAGTGCTGATTAAATATGACACGGACGGTCTGCGATACGGTCAGACCTTCAGCGAATTAACTTTGACTACCGGAAAAGTATATACTCAGGCTCTCGTGGTAAATGCGGAATGCGTGTACAGGAAGGCAGGTTCTGACTCTTATTTTCTGCGAACGGTAACTCAGGACGGACATTTTCTTTCCGAAGCCGAAGTGCAAATTGGATATACAGACGGAACCTATATCTGCATCAGCGGCGTAGAAGAGGGATCCTTCTGCGATTCTGGATACAAAACATTGGTGGAGAACTAATATGAGGGATCTTGATCTGAGGCTGTCCCATGTCCGCAAGTCCTATGACCGTCCTGTTTTGCAGGACATAAACCTTTGTGTTAGAAATGACAGCTATGTGACGATTCTCGGCTCCTCCGGCTCCGGCAAATCAACTCTTATGAATATTCTCGGGCTTGTGGAAAGCCATGACGGCGGCGAATACAGCTTTAACGGAACTCTGATCCGCGCAGGTGTGGACTACCCCAAGCTGCGGCTGCATGATATCGGCTTTATATTTCAGAGCTACAACCTCATCCCTACCCTGTCCTGTAAAGAGAATATCCTTCTGCCGTGCATGTACGAGGACGGCGGGGACAGTCGGAATTTCGACAGACTGATCTCGCTTCTTAAAATTGAGCATCTGCTTTCTCAGCGGGTCGTTACCCTATCCGGCGGCGAAAAACAGCGTGTGGCCGTTGCACGAGCTTTAATCTTAGACCCATGCCTAATTCTAGCGGATGAGCCCACTGGCAATCTTGATCCTGCAAACCGCGAGATCATCATCTCGCTGCTGCGCCATGAACATCAGCAAGGCAGGGGCATCATTTTAATTACCCATGATGAGCAGACAGCCAAGGCAGCGGATACGGTACTGCGTTTGGAGGGAGGTTTTCTGCATGAGGCATGAATCTCATTTCCAACACGCCTGCAAAATGGTTCTGCGGAACTTACGTAGCTACACAATGCTCTCCATAACCATAGTATTTTCCTTTGCCATACTGCTTGGATATATGATTTTTGTAGATTCAAGTCTATATAACTCCTACAAGGAAATATTCGCCTCTCCGCGGGGAATCGTCATGGCTTACACATACGAAAACAGCGATGAGATAAACATTCTTGAAAAGCAGATCAGCGACCGGATGCCATCGGCTTCCAGCTATAGATTTCTGGAAACTGACACCGTTCTGAAGCAATACGACAGTGTTCGTGCCACAATTTCAATTCTCCCGAACAATGCCTCATTCGTATTTCGTGATATTAGCGATGAGAATATTCAAGAGAATTATACCACAAATGTAGATGTGATAATGGGCGAGGGTTTTCCTCTCAGCGGCAATAAAGCCATTATAAATGAAAGCTTTTTTCGCTCCGTCTCCTCCGACGGCAAACTGCCGATGAAGCTGTCAGTCCCTGTCAGTCTGGCTGACGGAGAGCATATGGTTTGGGAAACCGAGGTAGTGGGCGTGTGCGAGGATATCGGCGAGGGATCGCTGTACTACAATAAAGACGGGCATCTCGTCGGAGAGGCCAGAATTTATGTTTCCCAATCCATATTGAGCGGCTCGGACGCAACTGAGCTGCTCACTGCAAGGTCTGTTATACTGTTTAATTCCTCTCAGCCGGAGAAAATCGCGGCATATGCTCAGAAATTCGACCTTGTGCTGCACGCCGTGTGCCTTGCGCAAAACGCGGCCACGGAAAAGATACAGGCGCAGACTCAGGTCAAATTTCTTATTACGGTTGTCTTATACATACTGCTCAGCATCAACTTGTTCGGCTGCTTTTCCAACGCCTTGTCGGATCGACGGTTTGAGATCGGAGTAAAGCGGGCGATAGGTGCCTCTGCTTTTTCCGTTATAGGACAGTTTCTGCTGGAGAGCATTATAGTCATGCTGTGCAGCACCTTGCTTGCTGTGGCGATTACAGTGGATACTCTGGCAGTTTATAAGCTCTATCAGTATTTTGCATTAGGAAATACATGGATCATATCCGTCTCATCCCATTCCGTGATGATGTTTGCCGTGTGCAGTCTCAGCTTGACGCTTGTGTTCAGTTTGTTCTTTGCGTATAGAGCAACAAAAGTGGAGATCGTGAAATACCTTAAAGCAGAATGATAGTGAACGTTGTTTTTCCGGGAGCCGCGCCATACCGAATAGCAGCTGTTGTGTGATAATTTCACTGTCATTTCAAGACTTTTTCACCTTTTGTGGCGCAAAATCATCCTCATTATGTCCATCGGCCAGATCAGGTGAATCTTTTATATGTTTAAATCACAAGTGATTATGGGGTTGTAAATATTATGTTTGTAAAGCTTTCATCCTTTTTTGTTAACCTCTTAATTTCATGCAGAACCATTGATGCATCTGAAGAGAATATTTACACTTATGGTTTTGAACTCTTGCTATCCAGTTTTGCAGGGATAGCCATACTGCATTTATCTTCTGCTTTGCTGGATGTTCCATTTTCCTGGACATTATATTTACTGGGTTTTGTTCAGTATCGTATAACTGGAGGAGGATACCATGCCACGTCCCACACACGTTGTTTGATTATTTTCTCTTTGGCCTATCTGATAGCCATCGCCATAAACAATCATGTTTATAAGTGTATGAATTACGGCGCTATTACCAGTGCATGTATGTTTGTGCTTTTCGTATTTGTTGCACCTGTTGAAGCGGCTAACAAAACGGTTTCCCTAAAACGTCAAAGGAAACTTCGTATAATCGGAATGGGACTTGCTCTACTCAGCTTATTTTGGGGCATTATATTTGCAAGTTTTTGCGAGCCATCTAAAGCGCTTTCAATGTATTATACAGGAAGCTGTATTGCAGGCGTTTCCATAGTAGCGGGATTTATTTCAAACAAAATAAGGAGGTAAATAAATGAAAACTTTATTTCAGAGATTTGCACTTTGCGTATGCAAATCAGTATCAGCACTTGCCTTATTGGCTGCAATAAGCAGTGCAGGGAGCATGTGCTGGTTTATGACGTACCAGCCCGATGTGCCCAAAGAATTATTGACCAAATATCACTGACTTCCCTATTAGGCCCTACCCTCCCAAAGCTATATGTTGTTGCAGCTTTTTGATGGAGAAGGTGTTCTCCGACGCAGCGGGACACAAAATGGTCTACTGCCGAAAATGCAAGTCGGAGTACCCCATCAATCTGGGCTGCTTGCGCAGGATGAAGGCGAAACAGGCCGTCTGCCGCCTGCTTTCAGGAAAACCGAGG
>USLW01000019.1 GCA_900555605.1 uncultured Clostridium sp.
GCGGGACCGTCAACAGCGGCGCCAAGTGAGGCTCCGTCTCAGACAGCGGAAGTAATTCTTCCGCTGTCTGGTCTGACGGTTTGCCTTGACCCCGGTCATCAGAGTAAAGGCAATTCGGAAAAAGAACCCTGTGCGCCCTGGGGGCCGGAAAAAAACGAGCATTACAATAACACGGTTCTGAAGAATAAGTGTGCCTCCGGAACAGAGGGCGTACAGACTGGAATTGCGGAGTATATCGTGACTCTGCAGATTTCCTTAAAGCTTCGGGATGCGCTGGCCGCACTGGGGGCGGAGGTGGTGCTTACCAGAGCGTCCCATAATGTGAATTTATCAAATATCGAACGTGCGGAAATTGCAAACAAATGCAATGCAGACATCACACTGCGGATTCATTGCAACGGAAGCGAGAATCAGTCGGCCTCCGGAATTTTGATTATCTCAAGAGGTGCGGGAGACGGCTCCGAAGCATACAGCGCATTAGCGGCACGCGATTATGCTTATGCTTCAGCACTTTCCAAGGCACTGCTTGGGGCTACCGCCGCCCGGAACGACGGGCTCTGGCAGTCAGATGCTTATACCGGGATCAATTGGGCTCAGAATACCTGCCTGATTGTTGAATGCGGGTATATGAGCAACCCGGCTGAAGATATGCTGCTGACTTCGCCGGAGTACCAAGAAAAGCTGATCTCCGGATTCGTTGCATTTTTCTGCGGCTTGAAGGAAATCCCTTGAAAAGAGAAGGGCTCCGTGTCTGTGAAGCTTACAGCTGGTACAGATCCTTGGTCGGAAATTCCGGCTCACAGGTCAGGTTAATTCCCAATTTTTTAAAGATTGTCTCGTCTCCTGAAGAAATGATGACAGTAGAATGGGCTTCCGCATTCTGAAGAAGACCTAAATTAGACAGGGCCTTTTCCGCCATGGGATTGGTTGCGGCACAGATGCTGAGCGCCAGCAAGATTTCCTCTAAATTCAGGACCGGATTTTTCAGTTTAAAAATTTCCTTCTTCAATTTCAGAATGGGCTCCAGCACAACGGGAGAGATCAGAAGCAGATCGTCGTCCATGTTTGAAAAATATTTAATTGCATTGAGAATCGCACCGGCGGCCGCAGTCATGAGAGCGGAGTTTTTTCCGGTAACGATGGCGCCGTCGCACAGTTGGAGCGCCATTGCCGGCGCTGCCTTCTGCTTTGCTTTTTCAATGGATTTTGCCACGACTGTGCGCAGCTCCGGCGTCAGCTCCAGCTGCTTCATAATCAGTTCGATTTTATCAACGGTTTCGCGGTCTACAAGCCCTTGCACATAATCGCAGTGAATCTTGAAGAATCTGCGGATAATCTCCTGCTTTGCGGCTTCTTTTACCGCTTCGTCATCAAAGATTCCGTAGCCCGCCATATTGACGCCCATATCAGTGGGGGACTGATAAACGTCACGGCCCAGAATTTTGTACAGAATCGTTTTTACGACTGGGAAGACTTCGATATCTCTATTATAATTTACGGTTAGCCTGCCGTATGCCTCCAAGTGGTAAGGATCGATCATATTGACATCCTTCAGATCCGCTGTTGCCGCCTCATATGCCAAATTGACCGGATGCTTCAGCGGAAGATTCCAGATGGGAAAGGTTTCGAATTTCGCATAGCCTGCTCGAATACCGCGCTTATGTTCATGATACAGCTGAGAAAGACATGTGGCCAGCTTGCCGCTGCACGGCCCCGGCGCAGTTACCACCACAAGCGGCCGGGTGGTTTCCACATATTCGTTTAGCCCATACCCCTGATCACTCACGATCAAATCAACATTCGCGGGATATCCGGGGATCGGATAGTGCAGATACGTTTTAATGCCCCGCATTTCCAGCTTGTTGCGGAAAATATCGGCAGCGCACTGTCCTTTATACTGTGTGATTACGACGCTGTTAATGCTTAAGCCCATGCTGCGGATCGAATCAATCAAACGAAATAAATCCTGATCATACGAAATCCCCAGATCCGCTCTGATTTTATTTTTTTCAATATCTCCTGCATTGATGCAGAAAATGATCTCCGCCTGATCGCGAAACTCCTGAAGCAGGCGTATTTTGCCGTTTACATCAAAGCCCGGCAAAACTCTGGCCGCATGATAATCGTCAAATAATTTTCCTCCGAATTCGAGGTACAGCTTGTCTCCGAATTGGTTGATCCGTTCCGTAATTTGTGCTGTTTGTCTTTCTATGTATACCTGATTATCAAATCCCTGCCGCATATTGAGTCTCCCTGTTTCAAAGTAAAATGACATACTGATATAGAATAGCACCACACATATGCTTTTTCAAGTGAAATTTACGGAATTCATACGAAAGCGCAGACCGCAGATGTTGTATAAATTTTTTGATACTTGTATAATATAAATGATCTCACATTTGCACAAAGGTTCTGCCTTTTGTATCAGTATGTAAAGGAATTGTGATGCCGTGAAGATAAAATCATATAAATTTTCCGCTGTAATGTGCATTTTTTTTATGCTTGCGGCAGGAGGCCTGCTGTTTTGTGCCTGCGGGCCTTCTGCCGCCGGACGTATTGCAGACCGCACGCCGCCGCAGCCGGCAGTGGCGTCTGCTTCTCCGGATTGCACCGCATCTTTTGCCGGACCCTATACGCCGCAGCAGACGGTGATGCCGGCATTCCCTTCTGCTGCCGCTGTTGATGACAAAGACGCCATTGCGTATTTTCAGGAGGTGACGCTGAAATCGGAATTCGGCGGTGCAGAAAGTGAAAATATCATCAAGCGGTGGGAATCGCCGGTTGCCTTCTATTTGGCGCCGGGCTATACGCCGGAGGATGAAAGGGTTATTCGGGAACACGCGGCATATCTTGGCACAGTGCCCGGTATGCCGGAGCTTCGTTTTGTCGGAAACGAATTTGAAGCAAATTTCTGCATCTATTTTGTGACCCAGGATGAAATGAATGACTATACGAAGGAATACGATGAGATTGCCTGGGGCTTTGTACGTGTCTGGTGGGAATCCGGAACATATCGGCTGAATTATGCGGAAGCCCGCATTGTGACAGATACACAGACACAGCTTCAGCGGACACATGCGCTGCTTGAGGAAATCACGCAGGGGCTGGGGCTGCTCAACGACAGCCGGCTTTATCCGGACAGTATTTTTCAGACTGATTATTATGAGGGCGTCACACAGCTTTCCGAAATGGATAAAAAGGTGATCGCATATTTATATGATCCGCTGCTGCATGCCGGAATGGACGGAGAGACGGCGGTATCGATTCTTCGGGCACAGTATCTGCGGTAGAAAGATTACCGCCATTTTCCGAGGCAGTAAAAAGCAGCCGAACGAATATTCCGTCGGCTGCATCCGCTGCATCCTTCAGGCTGTGAACGAACAAATGGTGCGCTGAGGACTATTTTGAACCGAGACGCGCAACATAATCATGCATCGCATCTCTTGTGTTCATTTTTTTTGCGCCGTCAATCCACTTTTGCTGCTCATTGCTTTCTAATGCCGCAAAGGCTTCCATTGCATCCATATCCATCGCCAGTTCCATGGCAAAGCCTATGGGCAATTCACTGCCTGCTTTGTTTTTCATACCTGCATTCATTCCTTTCCGCAGAAAGAGCATATTTGCATAGGAATTTCAAACGGATACGCGTGAAATTCCATGCGTTTATTTTTCCGTAAAATATAGAACACATACTGTTAAATTATAGAAATCAATATAGCAAAGCAGGACTTCCTGTGCTATAATATACGGATGTGGAGCAGACAAGCCGTGCCGGCAGGTGTTTCTATCAATTTTTATGATAAGGGAAGGTTTTTTGATATGGCAAGAAAATTATTTACGTCTGAATCGGTTACAGAAGGACATCCCGATAAAATCTGTGATCAAATTGCAGACCGGATCCTCGATGCAATTCTTGCGGATGACCCTATGGCGCGTGTTGCCTGTGAGGTGACTGCTGCCACGGGACAGGTTCTGATTATGGGTGAAATTACGACCGAAACTTATGTGGATTTCGCCCGCATTGCCCGGGATACCATCAGAGAAATCGGGTACACGGGTTCAGAAATGGGGTTTGATGCCAATACCTGTGCGGTGTTGAACTGTGTTCATGAGCAGTCGCCGGATATTGCGCTTGGGGTAGACCGCTCCTTGGAATCGAAGCAGAGCGGTGAAATATGCCAAACTGCTGAAAACGGAGCGGGAGATCAAGGCATGATGTTCGGATATGCCTGCAATGAGACGCCGGAGCTTATGCCTATGCCGATTATGCTGGCCCATAAGCTAAGCAAGCGTTTAGCCGAAGTTCGTAAAACGGGGATTCTGCCGTATCTCAGGCCGGACGGAAAAAGTCAGGTTACGATAGAATATGATGAAAATGACCAGCCTTACAGAGTGGATGCGGTAGTCATTTCTTCAAAGCATGCACCGGAAGCCGACATGGAGCGCCTGCGCAAGGACATCATCACGCATGTGATTCACGCAGTGATCCCGGATTCGCTGATGGATGCGCAGACAAAAATCTTTGTAAATCCCACCGGCCGTTTTGTAATCGGCGGTCCTTTCGGGGATTCGGGGCTGACCGGGCGTAAAATTATTGTAGATACCTACGGCGGAGTCGGACGTCACGGCGGCGGAAGCTTTAGCGGGAAGGACCCGACAAAGGTCGATCGGAGCGGTGCCTATATGGCGCGTCATATTGCAAAAAGCGTGGTGGCTTCGGGTCTTGCAGATAAATGCGAGGTGCAGCTGGCATATGCCATCGGGGTTGCACAGCCGGTCTCTGTGCGCGTCGATACCTTTGGTACAGAGCATATTGCGGTAACCGAAATTGAAAACAGGATTGTGCAGACGTTTGATATGCGTCCCAGCGCGATTATCCGCTATCTCGATTTGCGCAGACCCATATATGGCCGGACTGCAAGCTACGGACACTTTGGCCGGACGGAGCTGAATTTGCCTTGGGAACAAATTCAGCTGCTGAAATAGCGGAAATTCCGAAATACGTATGAGTACCTTCTGCCGTATTTTGCAAAAAGAGAAACAATCAGATTTTATAAATCTGATTGTAAACCAATAAAATATAAATGGTTGACAATACGCTGCGCGCCGTTTATACTATGTCCTGTTATCATCTTGATAGGAGGACTTTTTATGGAACAGACCACCATCAGAACAGCGGCAAGACGGCGTGTGCTTGATATGGCGTATATTGCGCTGTTTGCGGTACTCATCGCAGTTTGTTCATGGATCTCTATTCCGCTGCCCGTGCCCTTTACGCTCCAGACCTTCGGCGTATTCTGCGCAGTCGGGCTGCTGGGCGGAAAACGCGGCACATTTTCCGTATTGATTTATATTTTGCTGGGCGTGATCGGGCTCCCTGTATTTTCCGGGTTCTCCGGGGGATTGGGGATCCTGTTAGGCGCTACGGGCGGCTATATTGCCGGATTTGTATTTTCCGCTCTTGTTTATTGGCTGATTACCTCGGTTTTCGGTAAAAAGACTTGGAGCATGGTGTTGGGCATGCTTGCAGGACTATTGATATGCTACGCGCTGGGGACCGTGTGGTATATGGCGGTATATACAAAGAATACCGGGGCAATCGGCATAGCGGCGGCGCTGAGCCGATGTGTGTTGCCATTTATAATTCCGGATGTTGTTAAAATCGGACTTGCAGCGGTGATTACGAAAAAATTATCCAAGCATATTCGGATGCTTTAATTTGCCCTACTGTTTCCGGCCGCATATGCGCTGAAAAAGGGGACTGCCAAAAGTGCGGCAGAAGCAGAAAATCTTACATGATAAATCCCGGAAAAATCACGATTTACCGTGACTTTTCCGGGGAGATTTTTGGGGGAAAAAGACTTTTCCACAGCCCCGTGTTAAAATGCATCGCTTATCGTGTATGAAATTCAAACCCGGAGGGCAGTATTTTAACCGTATAGGAATGGCCGTCCGGCTTGGGAACAACGCCCTCTGCCGATATGATCGGCGTAGTCTTAGGGAGAAATGTATAATCCGTAAAGCCTGCTGTCTTCGGGCTGACGCCCAGTATATATTTATAATAAATGATAACCGGAATTGCAGACCATCCGTGGCAAAGGCTTCCTGCCTGATCAAAATCCGCATCTCCTTTGAGCGTTTCCCAGAATGAGGTTGCGTTATGATACAGCATATAACCCCACTTTTCCGCAATATCGTTCAGAACATAGCTGCCGAATTTGTCGCTGCAGGAGAGCAGCGCTTCGTATTTGAAAATGCTGTGGCTCAGGGTGATGGAAATCCATTCCCTCGGCCATGCAGGAACGGCGGGATTCGCTGATTCAAACAGGTTGAAGTCAATTTGCTGCGCCCCTGTCAGCAGGTCGGCAATGCGCTGCTGCTTTTCTGCGGGAACGAGGCCTGCGTAAAGCGCCAGTGCATTGGTCAGCTCGGAAAAATGTATTTTTTCGGAATTTACAATATAGCTGCAGTAGGCACCTGCGCCGTCGTCCCAGAAGGTTTGATCAAATGCATGCAGAACGCCTTCTGCCAAAAGCTCATACCATGCTGCCTGCTGAGAATAATCCTGCTCTGAAACAGTATGGACCTCCAGCAGTCTGCAGAGACGAGACATTGCATGGAGCGCGATCATGTAAAATGCATTCAGCGGCGCGTCATAATGCACTCCGTCTGTCTGCGTACGGAATGTGCCGCCGTCCAGCATTGGAGACCACTCATAAAAATTCCAATAGCCCTGTCCGTTCCAAGGGCCGAGCAATTCGCCGCCTCTGGCTTTTTTCCAGAACGAACGGATAATTTTTTCGGCATATGGCATCATTTCCGCTGCAAATGCAAAGTCTCCGCTGTATAATACATATTCGTAGAGCTCTGTGATCCACATCAATGAAAAAGAGGGGATATTTACGCTGACTACTGCCGGTGCACACAGCGCCAGTAGTCCGTCCTCCAGCTGGCCCAGCGCCAGCAGCCGAAGGCTTTCTTTTGCAAAGCGATATTCGCCGAACGCATAGTAACCGCACAGCATTTGGTTCCGTGAATCCATTGCGTACAATGCCTGCTCACGCCATGGGCAATCTTCATAATGCTCATGCATACACAGCTGCAGTGTGCGCAGACAGGTTTGATAGATCTGGTTGTGCAGCGAATCGCAGCAGGAAAATTGTCCCCGCAGTTGCAGGGGATAAGCTGCCGGCAGAAGGCCTGCATAATGCAGGGTAAAATGAGAGGCACCGATAAAAAGCTGCATATAACGGCAGCCCATGCGCTTGATATAATGGGTGAAGCGCTCGCAGCCTCTGCCGGAGCACGTGTATTTGCCGGAAAAATTTCTGCCTCCGATATGCGTTCGAATGCGAAGATCCTCCAGATGCTCTCCATAGCCGATCCAGATCTCGGTTCCGGCCGCTGCTTCCAGTGCAAGATCGAAATAACCGCTTTCCTCCCGGCCGAGGTCGAGAATCAGGTAGATCCCGTCGTCCTCCGTCCCGCAGGTATCGGCGGTGAACGGAATTCCGCGCGCTCCTGTAATGTATAGCGGACCGGCTTCCTTGGTAAGCTCCGACAGTCTGCGATGAGAAAGATATGCGGACTGCATCTTTGCGGCAGTGGTGGCTTCCGCAGAAGCGTCGCTTTTCCGGAACACGCCTTGGGCGGTAATGCGTACTGCAGGACGATCTTTCAGTACCAGCTTCTCAATGGGGCGGGGGAGAAGGCGCTGCGTGCAATTTGCGGCAGATGCTTTTTTCCAGAGAACGGAATCTTGCTTATTTCCCGGGAAATAAATTTCATCCCGCCATCCGTCGTCCATTTGCGCATTATATTCAAACACGTATCCCAGCTGGCCGGTGGTTACCTCTATTTCGCCGCTTTTATAATCCGCACACGGTCTGCACAGTGTTTTTTCTGTGCTTTCAAGAACAACCTCTTGGCCGCCATCGGGAGAAGTCTGCACAATGTCAAAGAGAACGCCCGGCTTTCCGTGCCCGTAATATACGGAACAGGGCCTGCCCTGATAATATCCGAGAATACATAGCTTATTTTTTCCATCCCGGACATAGGGGGTGATATCAATGGTATCATATATTTTATATTCCGGATAGTCTGCGTACTGCCCGAATCCCGCAAAACAGCCGTTGAGCCATATAGCATATTGGCTGTCGGCGCTGATATGTATTTCATAACAAAGCTGCGCGGCGTCATTTTCCGCGGCGTAAAAAAAGTCTACAAATTGCGCGTATTGATTATAGTCTGATTCTGTTGCATCGGTCCAGATCCATTTGCAGGACTCCGAAAATAAGTGCTGTGCCATACTGTTTTGCTCTCCTTTTTCATAAATATCTGATGGTAGTTTTGTTTTATGGCGCGAAAGTCCCGGATTACCTGCGGCAGGAAAGCGTTTCAATGAACGTGCCGATCAGGGACAGTGCTTTTTTGATATGCTCAATGGAATATGCATATGAGACGCGGACAAAGCCTTCTCCACTTTCGCCGAATGCGTTGCCGGGAACAAGGGCAACCTGTTTTTCTTCCAGCAGCCTACGGCAAAATTCATCAGAGGACAGCCCTGTGCTTCGTATGCAGGGGAAGCAGTAAAAGGCGCCCATAGGCGTGAAGCAGGGGAGTCCGAGCTCATGGAAGCCGTTTACAATCAGTCTGCGTCTGTAGTTATATTCACTGCGCATCATCTCAATATCCGCATCGCCGCTGCGCATTGCCTCTATCGCGGCAAACTGGCTCATTGTCGGGGCGCACATAATAGCATATTGATGCAGCTTCAGCATCTGTTCAACAACATCGGGATGTCCGCATACATAACCGAGCCGCCATCCGGTCATGGAATAGGACTTTGAAAAGCCGCTGGCAATGATCGTACGTTCCTTCATTCCGGGAATCTCGGCAATGGACACGTGGCGGCTGTCCGTATAATTTAAGGCACCGTAAATTTCATCAGATAAAACCATGATATTCGTATCCCGAAGAACCTCTGCGATGGCTTCCAGATCAGCGCGTTCCATAATTGCACCGGTGGGATTGTTCGGGAAGGGAAGTACCAGAAGCTTGGTTTTCGGTGTAATGGCAGCTTTTAGCAAAGAAGGGGTCAGCCTGAATTGATCTTCCTCCCGCATATGGATTTTTACTGTTTTTCCGCCGGCTAATTCGGCAAGGGGACCATAGCAGACAAAACTCGGAAGCGGAACAATGACTTCATCGCCCGGTACCAGCAGCGCGCGCATACATAAATCAATGGCCTCACTGCCGCCCACCGTAATAATGATTTGATTTGCAGGATCATATGCAAGCTGAAACGTACGCTGCATATAATGCGCGATTTCCCTGCGGAGCTCGTTCAGTCCGGCGTTGGCCGTATACTGTGTACGACCCTTTTCCAAGGCATGGATCCCCGCATTTCGTACATGCCAGGGAGTAGGAAAATCCGGTTCTCCGATTCCCAGTGAAATGACATGGTCCATTGTTGCCGCAATATCAAATAATTTTCGAATTCCGGACGGCGCCGTATTTACAAGGATCGGGTTCAGACAGTTTTTCGGCGAAAAGCTCAAACCATCATCACCTGTCTTTCATCTTTGACGGGCCCCTCAAATAAAATACCGTCTTCCTTATATTTTTTTAATACAAAATGGGTTGCGGTGCTCACTACCGTGTCCATAGGAGCAAGCTTTTCCGCCACAAAGAGTGCGACTTCTGTCAGCGTACTGCCTTCTACAGTCAGCGCTAAATCATAACTGCCTGACATCAGGAATACAGACTTTACCTGCTCATACTGATAGAAGCGTTCCGCGATCTGATCGAATCCCTTTCCGAACTGCGGCGTAACCTTCAGCTCAATATATGCAGTCACGAATTCGCGTGTTGTTTTTTGCCAGTTGATCATGGTTTTAGTACCGACAATTACGCCTTCCTTTTTATATTGTGCAATTGCGGCGGCAACCTCCCGCTCATCCAGATCCAGCATTACTGCAATGTCTTTTTCAGTCAGATTGCTGTCTTTATCTAATAGTTCCAATATTCTGTGCATCTCTGATCCTCTCCTTGTTTTGTTAGCCGCGGAAAAACGGATTGCAAATATTATAGTACTAAAGTATAATAAATAAAAGCTTTATTTTAGAAAGGCGGAGCAGTATGCACACAGTCAGAGTGATTCCCTGTTTGGACGTGAAGGATGGCCGCGTTGTAAAAGGCGTCAATTTTGTAAATTTGGTGGATGCAGGCGATCCAGTTGCGGCAGGGAAGGCATATGACGAGGCCGGGGCGGATGAACTGGTGTTCCTGGACATTACCGCTTCCTCGGATGCACGGGGGATGCGGCTGGATATGGTTCGCCGCGTTGCAGAAACGGTTTTTATCCCGTTCACTGTGGGCGGAGGAATCCGAAGCGTGCAGGATGTTCGTGAAACGCTGCTGGCAGGTGCAGATAAGGTCAGCATTAATTCCGCGGCACTGCGGGATCCTTCTATTCTTCGTGTTTGTGCAGATAAATTCGGCAGTCAATGTATTGTTGCGGCAATCGATGCGAAACGGCGCTATGATGAAAATGGAAGGATGATCGGTTATGACACGTATTTGAACGGGGGCCGTGTCAATACGGGAATCGATGCTATTGCATGGGCGGTCCGGGCAGCGGAACTGGGAGCGGGGGAGCTTCTGCTGACCAGTATGGATTGTGACGGTACAAAAGATGGCTACGATGTGGAACTGACAAGAAAAATTGCCGATTCCGTGCCGATTCCGGTCATTGCTTCCGGCGGAGCAGGGAAAAAGGAGCATTTTTTTGATGTCATTGCCAATGGAAAGGCAGCAGCGGTGCTTGCTGCCTCGTTATTTCATTTTAAAGAATTGGAGATCCGAGATTTGAAGTCATATTTGGCGGAGCAGGGCGTTCCGGTGCGCGGCCCGGCTTGTTATATCCATTAGTCAAAGTCATCAAAAAATGCGTGATACAATGCAACGACAGACTTTTGTGCGTCCTGGGCGGTCACGCCGAACATAATACTCACCTCTGAAGAGCCCTGATTGATCATACGGATATTGATATTTGCCTTTGCAAAAGCGGCGGCCGCTTTTGCCGCGATTCCGATGGAACGCGTCATGCCGCGTCCTACCAGCATAACGATGGCCTGATTGCGCTCAACGATTACGGAATCCACATTTAAAGAAGCATAAATGTTGGAAATGATCGTATCCAGCTTTTTATCGTCGCAGTTTTTTTCTCTTACGATGATCGAGATGCTGTCGATGCCGGAAGGCGTATGCTCGTATGAGACGCCCTCATTTTCCAGAATATGAAGCAGCTTGCGGCCGAAGCCGATCTCGCGGTTCATCATATATTTATATACATGGATCGTAAGAAAGCCCTTATCTGCTGCAATTCCGACGACAGGAAAGGTTGGCTTCGGCGCTGTTTGATCCGGCACGATCATGGTACCGGGAGCCTCGGGATTATTGGTATTGCGGATATTGACCGGAATATTCTTTTTATATACGGGGGCCAGTGCTTCTTCGTGCAAAACACTGAAGCCGGCGTATGACAGCTCCCGCATTTCCTCATACGTAAACAGCGGAATCGGATGCGGGTTTTTGATAATATTCGGATTGGCGGCATATACGAAATCCACATCGGTAAAATTTTCATATACATCTGCGTTTACCGCTGCGGCCAAAATACCGCCGGTGACATCAGAACCTCCGCGTGAAAATGTAACCACCTCTCCGGATACGGAGTAACCGAAAAATCCGGGAAAAACCATAATCGTCTTACGCTCTCCCAGCTTTGCCAGCTGTGCGTACGCGTGAGGCAGCACCCGGGCGTTGCCGTATTCTTCACTCAGAATCATACCGGCCTCCTTCGGGTTTACATATTCGGCATCGCAGCCAATGCTTTGCAGATAACATGCCACTAATTTTGCGGAATTATCTTCACCGGCAGCTTTCATGAGATCCATGAATTTTTCATTGCTGTCAGCAGCCGTCTGAAGCCGTTCCTTCAGATCTGCTTCGATGGTCCGGACGATTTCACTGCCGAGCTGAAGTTCCTCCGCGATTTCGGCATAACGGCCGACAATCTCCTGCAGGATCGGTGCGGTTTCCTTTGCGTTTAGGTGCTGCTGGGCAAGGCGGATCAGCATATCCGTTACCTTTGTATCCGCAGGAAAGCGCTTGCCCGGCGCAGAAACCACAACAATTCGTCTCTGCGGATCAGAAAGTACAATATCACACACTTTTTTTACTTGTTTTGCATCCGCCAATGAACTTCCGCCAAATTTAATCACTTTCATATCTATATGTCATCCTTTCCATTTCAAAGGCTTTCTTTTCAGAATTTGAGCCGGTTTCGGTCTGCCGAAATCAGTGCAATTTTGTTTATCTCATTCTGTTTATAAAATTCTGTTTACTCTATGACCTTAATGCAGTTTTCAACGGCAATCTCCGCCGCACCGGACAGCTGTCTGCAGCGGTCCGTCAACTCTGCTTTTGTACAATAGCCTGTAATAAAAGCACCAAGACCAAAAGCTTTTG
This sequence comes from uncultured Clostridium sp., assembly GCA_900555605.1. Classification (GTDB taxonomy): domain Bacteria; phylum Bacillota; class Clostridia; order UBA1212; family UBA1255; genus UMGS1851. The sequence continues at coordinate 12,535 of USLW01000019.1, forward strand.
CGGAGAGTCCAATCCATTTTGCGGCAGACCCGAAAATGCCTTCTATCAAAGTTTTGAGATCGCTGAGAGCGGCTCCTTCCAGTTCTGTTGTAAAACGAACGAAATAACAGTCGCTGCTGTCATCCGATTTATCAACCGTCACTGTATGATCGACAAAGGGGGGCAGCGTTTTCATTTTCGGATTCCCGAGTACCTCAATAATATCTCCGACCACTGCACTGGCAGTCGGCAGCTTTCCGGCTCCCTGCCCGTAGAACAGGGAATCACCCGTATAAGATCCTTTCACCAGAACCGCGTTATAAACAGAAGAAACGGCAGACAAAATATTGGACAAAGGAATGCAGGTGGGTTCTACACTGATCTTGATCCCGGACGGCATCTTTTTGCTGCCCGCGATCAGCTTAATCGTATAGCCGGCGCGTTCCGCCAGCTCATGGTCAGCCGTCAGAATCTCTCGGATTCCCGTACAGGCGACCTCACGGTAGTCTACATAGCTGTTATATGCAATAGACGATAAAATTGCGATTTTTCTTGCGGCATCGTAGCCGTCGACATCCGCAGACGGATTGGCCTCTGCATATCCCTTTGCCTGGGCTTCTTTTAAAACCTCATCAAAAGACATGCCGTCCCGATGCATTCTTGTCAGCATGTAATTTGTGGTCCCGTTCAGAATTCCCTGTATTTCATATATCTCGTTGGAGGCGAGACAGATATTCAGGGGACGGATGATGGGGATTCCGCCGCCTGCACTGGCTTCATACATAAATCTGACATGATGGATAAAAGCAAGACGCATAAGCTCCCGACCATAGGCAGCTACGACTTCTTTATTTGAGGTTACAACGTGACGGCCGGAAATCAGCGCTTTCCGGCACATCTGATAGGCAAAATCAAAACCGCCGATTGTAACCGTTACGAGACGGATTTCATCATCTTCCCAAATATCTTCTGCATTTTTCGTTAAATACGGCTCATAGGGCGTTCCCGGCAGATCTCTGATATCAAGAATTTTGCCCAAGCCGATATCCGATGCAAACCGTTTGCTGAGTTCTGCGCTTTTTTCAATCAAAATATCCGCTACGCCGGAACCGACCACGCCGCAGCCCATAATTGCAATTTTAAACATCTTAGCCTCCGTTGCTGTTTACAAAATATGCCCGATTCCTTTAATTGAGGAACCGGTCCACCGCTGCCTTCATCTCCGCTTTTTCATACTGATCGCTGAATCTTACAGGTTTTTTATCAAGCCCCTGCAGCGGCCGCGGGATGTTAAGACCGGTTTTTTCAGATAAATAAGAAAGAATCTGAAATTCATCCATATGATCTACAATATCTTCGCCCCAAATCGCTTCTGCGACGCTCCGGTTGAACTTAAAAGGACTCGCAGTGGAAACTGCGATGGTTTTTGTCACATCTCCTGTGGAAATGACGTACTTATCATAAACGTCAATCCCCACAGCCGTATGGGGGTCGATCAGGTATTGATATTCCCGGTAAACATTTTCAATGGTTTCCTTCGTCTCCGACTCACTTGCGGAGGCAGACCAGAAGTGATGGTTTACATTGTTGATTGTTCGTTTATCTACGGAGTATACGCCGTGCTCCTTGAGGGAACGCATGACATGACTCGTCATAATGCTGTCGTTTCCTGAGATATCGTACAGGAGCCGCTCCAAATTGGAGGAAATTAAAATATCCATAGCTGGTGAAATTGTGGTTACAAAACGGCGGTTGCTGTCATATGTACCTGTAGTCATAAAATTTGATACCACGTCGTTGGTATTCGTGGCACAAATGATTTTGTTTACGGGCAGACCACATTTCATCGCATAATATGCGGCTAAAATGTTGCCGAAATTTCCTGTCGGCACAACAAAATTCACGCGCGCCCCCAGACTGAGCTCGTTTCGGCGGACCAGGGTAAAATACCCGTAAAAATAATAGATGATCTGCGGGAGCAGACGGCCGAAATTAATCGAATTGGCGGATGAAAGAGAATAGCCCCGTTCTTTCAGCTGTGCCGTGTAGGCGAAATCTCCGAAAATTTGCTTTACACCCGTCTGGGCATCGTCAAAATTGCCTTTTACCGCAGCGACATAAACGTTACCGCCTTCCTGGGTAATCATTTGCTGCTTCTG
>USLW01000020.1 GCA_900555605.1 uncultured Clostridium sp.
AAGATTTAATGTGACTACGCCCTGGTTGAAACGACCGTAAAATTTCGGTTTCCCCGTTTCATCTTTCCACACACTGAGTGCGCTGCGGCAGCCCATGACAGGAAAACAATTTCCTTCCTTAAGTTCCTTCATTTTTTTCTCAGAAATATAGTCCGGCACCAGTCGCTTCGCTGAACACTTGGCCGCAAGCTCTGTCAGATAGTAGTAAGGCGCGTCTGGATAAATATTGTCCTCCTCCAGCACATAAATCAGCTTTGGAAAGGCCGGTGTTACCCATACGCCCTTTTCATTTTTTACACCCTGGCAGCGCTGTTCCAGCACCTCTTCAATGACCATGGCCAGATCGCGCTTTTCCTGCTGGCTTTTGGCCTCGTTCAAATACATGAATACCGTCACAAAGGGTGCTTGGCCATTTGTGGTCAGAAGCGTCACGACCTGATATTGAATCGTCTGTACGCCGCGGCGCACTTCCTCACGTAGCCGTTCTTCCACCAGCGCATGAATCTGATCTGCAGAAGCCTCCGTATTGAGGCTTTTGATCTCATGCAGCACCTGCTGATGAATTTTTTTTCGGCTTACCTGAACAAACGGAGCCAAATGCGCTAAAGAGATGGACTGGCCCCCATATTGGTTAGATGCTACCTGTGCGATAATCTGTGTCGCGATATTGCAGGCCGTAGAAAAGCTGTGGGGCCGTTCGATCAGCGTGCCGGTGATTACGGTCCCGTTCTGCAGCATATCTTCCAGGTTTACCAAATCGCAGTTATGCATATGCTGCGCAAAATAGTCCGCATCGTGAAAATGAATGATGCCTTCATTATGTGCTTCGACAATGTCCGGAGGCAGCAGAATCCTGTTTGTGATATCCTTGGATACCTCTCCAGCCATATAATCACGCTGCGTAGAATTCACCACTGGGTTTTTATTAGAGTTTTCCTGCTTCGCTTCTTCATTATTGCACTCAATCAGGCTGAGGATTTTATCGTCTGTTGTATTGGAATGACGTACCAATGCACGGGTGTAACGGTAGGTAATATATGCTTTTGCTACTTCAAAGGCACCGTGAGCCATAATCTGATGCTCAACCATATCCTGTACTTCCTCTACACTTGGAGAACGACTCAGCTGTTCACAGGAAAGCACCACACTTTCGGCAATGCGCTGAATTTGTACGGAAGTCATGCGTTTCTGTTCCTCTACCGCTTCGTTTGCCTTGGTAATGGCAATGATGATTTTTGTGATGTCAAATATAGCCTCTGACCCGTTTCGCTTTATAATTTTCATAACTTTCATCCCGACCTTTTATCAATATCAATCCGTGCCGACCACAACATATAGTGTTCGGCCTGTTTGATATAGTAGCGTATATAGTAGTTTCTGTCAACCGTCTTATTGCAGAAATCTATTATAGCTTTATTTTCTCGAACATAAAACAGCGTTTTATTTACAATCCGATTCGTTTTTTCGATTGATCCACGCGGTTGAGGCATCCATTGCGGTACGACAGGCGTTGGTTTGATCGAGTGCATTGAGCATCACGAAATCGTGTATGATACCCTGTATACGCAAGGCTGTAACTTCTACTCCGGCACATCGGAGCTTGTCTCCAAATGCCTCTCCCTCACTGCGCAAAATATCTGCCTGACCGTTGATGATCATGGTCTGCGGCAGATGCTTCAGCCTTTCTAAACTTGCCCGAAGCGGGGACACTGTAATTTGATTTCTGTCTTCCATACAAGTCGTATACTGCTGCCAGAACCATTTCATTCCTGCTCGATAGAGATAATAATTTACGGCAAACTGACGGTAACTCGGAGTATTAAAACAAGCGTTGGTCACCGGATAATATAAAAGTAACTTATGAATATCAGGTCCTTTGCGTATATTAGACAGCAATCCCATAGCAATCGCCATGTTTCCGCCAACGCTGTCTCCGGCAACGGTGAGGGTATTACGATTCGCTTTTGGAGCGCAATTACCGAGGAGCTCCCAAAGGTGTGATAGCAAAAAATGGCACTGCTCAATGGCGGTTGGATATTTTGCTTCCGGCGAGCGTGAGTATTCCGGAAATACTACCAGAGAATTTGTCCTTGCACAAAGCTCTCTGACCAATTTTTCGTGGGTATGGAAGCTTCCGAATACCCATCCCGCACCGTGAATGTAAAATATCACATTTTGGACATCGGCACTCTTTGGCATAACAAAGTACACCGGTATTCTGCCCCATCTTCCGGTGTTAATCGTATCCGAGGATATATCGGCAGGATATTTATATATCGGAATATCCTGCACATCTTCCAATCGCTTTCGTCCTTCTTCAGGCGGTAACTGAAAAATCAGCGGCGGCATTGCACTTTGATCACATACCGCTTCTGCAGCTGGCTCCAGCAGAACACATCGTTTCATCTGTAATTCTCCTTTTATGTTATGATTGTTCTATTATCAGAATATGCAGATTTTCCGTTTTTGTATATCTGTTTGCAAATATACAGTGATAATGAGATATCCCCATAGCATATCACCATAAAATGCGCATCTTTCTTCAAAGCAGAGGAGAAAGGCCAAACAAACGTTTGGCAAAACCATCGGAAAAGCCAAAAAAGCGCTTGGTGTTATTATAAACCAAGCGCTTTCCTGCTGAAAGATCTTTATTTTAGTGCTTTTAACCTATTTCATTGCCTCTTCCACCGCCACCGCACACGCAACCGTAGCGCCAACCATCGGGTTGTTGCCCATATGATATCGACAAGATTTTGTTCTTCCCAGCGTTACTTTCGTTTACTCAATTTCCCCTGTTTTTCTGGAGAAATCAGAGATTATCCTGTTGAGACTCGCTGATATTTTCCTTATCGTTTTTCTTGTTTTCTCACCTTTATTTTTATACGGTTGTCAGGATGTTGGCACGACAACCCCAATTATCCGTTCCCTTTCATTCCTTTTTATCATCTGTCTGCAATACATTGATATGATAAGGATTTGTCAAATCTCTGCCCTCGTATTCCGCTAAAAACCGCTCCAGCGTCTCTTTACGGATTTTATAAGAGCCCAATTTCAGCGCAGGAAGCAGCCCGGCTTTGATTAAGGAATATACATAGGCTTGATTCGTGTGGATAAGCTGCGATACCTCTTTTACAGTATATAGAATTTTGTCTCCCGAATAATTGTGCATAAAACACCTCCGTTTCATCATTCAACCTTAGTATGATTGTTTTAGGAGCAAATGGATTTTTAATTGATTTGACAGCCGGAAATTTCAGAGGCGATATCTACGGTTTTTCTGCCGTGATGCATTCCTTGCGATCTCTCTCCATAATGGAAAGCAGGAGCTGTTCTCATTGTCACTATGTGGAAGTAAGCAACGATACTTTGAAAGACAAAACATCATGAGCCAAGAACAAAAACAAATCAGTCATAACGAATCGCCATTAAATCATGAGTATTCTTTTGAATCTGTTGAATTTATCACAGAAATATGATATACTATGTTTAGTATCTGCCAGAGGAGGTCACAGAATGGCTGTAAGTTATAAAAAGCTATTGCATTTGATGATCGAAAAAGATGTATCAAGCGCCGATCTGATGCGAAAAGCAAATATTTCGGCGAATATCATCTCCAAAATTAAGAATGGGCAATATATGGCATTGGATAAAGTTGAAAGTATCTGCAATGCCATGAATTGTACTCCAAACGATATCCTTGAATTTATACCAGACCCGGCAGAAAGCGAGGACAAAGATAATGTCTGACATCAAGAAAGATCAGGAGCGGGACGAACTGTTCCGCTCCATATATAAAATTGCCACCGACCTCGTCCACGCAGAGCATGTATCTGAATGGGATTTCAAGTCTTATGTTCTCGGAACAATGTTTTACCGCTATATTTCTGAGAATTTTGCCGACTATATTAACGAAGGCGAACACGCCGCAGGAAATACCGATTTTGATTATGCAAAGATGTCTGATGCAGACGCAGAATCTGCCCGTGAAGGGTTAATACAGGAAAAGGGATTCTTTATCCTACCCTCTGAGCTGTTTTGCAATGTTCGTGCCCGTGCGGATCAGGACGAAAACCTCAATGAAACGCTGGAGCGTGTTTTTAACCATATTGAGAGCAGTGCGGCAAGCGGTGAAGCGGAAAACGATTTTGCAGGCTTGTTTGACGATTTCGATGTGAACAGCAAGTCAATCGGTGAAACGGTCGCCAAGAGAAATAAAGTGCTTGCGGAACTTCTGAACGGCGTAGATAAAATGCCGCTGTTTTCGACGGACGGGATCAATCACGATCTGTTCGGTGACGCCGAATATTTGATGGGCATGTATGCCGCCAACGCAGGCAAAAAGGGCGGTCCGTATTTCACTCTGGCGGATGTATCGGAGTTGCCTGCCCGGCTCGGCACGATTGGAAAAACAAGAATCAACAAGGTGTATGATCCCGCCTGCGGTTCGGGTTCACTTCTGCTGAAGGTTGAAAAGGTGCTCGGCAAGGAGAACATTGAACAAGGATTTTTCGGGCAGGAAATCGACCTGACTACATATAATCTTTGTCGCATCAATATGTTCCTGCATAATATCGAATTTGATAAGTTCAGATAGGGATCGATTGGTTGTATGCAATCGACGGTTGACACACAGTTGGCGGAGTGCAACCGATAAAGAGGATGTTGATGAAAGAAAACTATATTTGTAAAATTCCTTCACCAGAGGAAATGAACCGAAAATGGGATTATGAAATCGAACATAATCCGGACGACAGGGAAAACTGGATCATATGGAAGAAGACAAACATCGGACGATTTCAAAAAGGCGATATTATTCCATATTATGGTATTCTGGACGGATTGATCATATGTGAAGCAACAGCCATGCTCAATCCTGAGGCTGTTCAAAACAGCGCAGGGCTGGTGGGAGATGGGACTGTCTATTTATCTGCGTTCAGAACGGTTGAGTCTTATCATGGGCAAGGATATTTTTCTGTTCTGATGCAATTTATGCTGGACGATCTGCGGCGCAGAGGCTTTACGAAAGCAACGCTCGGCGTGGAGCCATCCGAAGAAAAGAATAAACAGATCTATGCGCACTACGGTTTTACCGAGTACATCAAATCGGCAACCGAAGCCTATCCCGACGGGACGGTGATCGATGTGGAGTATTACGGAAAAATGTTCTGAAATAATGGAGATAAATTGAAATTTGCGGAGGGTGTTAACATGACTTTCAATAACATTTATTTTATAAACGGAACAGCCTATGCCGGGAAATCGACGATGGTAAAATTGCTTGCGGAAGAATATGACGGTATCTTGTGTGAGGAAAACTATCACGACAGGTTTTTCCCCGAACCGGACAAAAAGGAATTCCCTTATTTGCAGTATACCAGGGAGCTGAAAGACTGGCATGATTTCATCAGGCGAACGCCCGATGAATACGAGGCGTGGATCAACGGCACTTCTAAGGAATGCGAAAGGCTGGAACTGAAAATACTGGAAGACCTGAGCAAACAGGAAAAGCCGGTTTTTGTGGATACAAATGTCTCCATTGAAACGCTGAAAAAAGTTGCCGTTCACAATCATGTGTTGATCATGCTTGCGGATCCGCAAATATCCGTGCGGAGGTTCTTTGAAAGACCGGATCGGGAAAAACAGTTTCTGTATCGGTTGATTATGGAAGAACCCGACCCGGAGTATGCGCTGAACAACTTTCGGCAATGCCTGATGCGTATCAATACGCAGGAAAGATATGATTGCTTTCTGCATTCCGGATTTCAAGTGATCCTCCGGGATGAACGCAGAAGCATCGAGCAAACGCTGGCCATTGCGGAAAAGGCATTTGGCTTAAATTGTTAAACGCAAATTTACGGAGGAGATACAATGCTCGAAAATATACCGTCTCAATCAACTATGACTGAATTGCTTGGACAATCTTTGTTTGAAGTTTGGCAAGAGTTATGTTCGGTTATCGATGAAAAATACGAAATGGAACGATCATGGAATACCGGCGGTAAGAATTGGACTTACGAGTATAAATACCGCAGAGGTGGTAAAACACTTTGCTGCCTATACGCCAAAAGTAATTGCGTTGGTTTCATGATTATCTTTGGGAAAGATGAAAGAGCAAAGTTTGAAGATATAAGAGATACTCTATCTAATACCGTTTGTAAGCAATATGATGAAGCTAAAACCTATCATGACGGGAAATGGATAATGTTTGAGCCGACCAATTCGGCTGAATTTGATGATTATATCAAATTGCTGGCCATTAAAAGAAAACCAAATCGAAAATAACAATTGGTAGTTTACAGAGAGGTAAGAAATGATAATTAAAAATAAATATCCTGTTTGTGAGTACGATACGAGTAGAAATCCCATTATTAACCCCAGGGATTTTTTAGAAAAAACACTTCCTTCAAAATGTGTCATCACATTTTTCAGGAAAGAACTTAATCAGTTTGCAGAGGATAAAAAGCTTCCCGAGATCGGGTATCTTCATTCCGAAGTTTTAGATATTCCTATCTACGAGTATGACACATCTACAGAAAGAATTTGCATTACGATGGCGTTTTGCGGTGCGCCCGGTGCGGCTGTAACGCTTGAAGAACTGCATGCGATGGGATGTGAAAAATTCATAATATGCGGTGGTGCAGGTTCAATTAAGAAGGATTCTAAAGTTGGAGAAATCATAGTTCCGGTTGCCGCTGTCAGAGATGAAGGAACGTCTTATCATTACTTAGAACCTTCCCGTGAAGTGGAATGCCATAAAGCAACCGTAGATTTTGTTGTTTCCGGTTTGGAGAAATTAGGAATACCCTATACAACCGGGAAAACATGGACATCAGACGCCATATACAGAGAAACGCCGGAAATGATCGAACTCAGAAGAGACGAAGGCTGCATAACCGCTGAAATGGAAGCTGCTGCTTTTTTTGCAGTGTCTAAGTATTATGATATTCCTTTAGCGCAACTGCTTTACGCAGGTGATGATGTAAGCGGTGAAAAATGGGATGACCGAAATTGGAATAACCAAAAGAGTGTGCGTTCCAATTTGCTTGTTACCGCCATTCAGCTGATTGAAGAATTATAATGTAAACTGTACATCTGAAAGGAATAACGGCTTATGAGCAAATATAGCGCTTTGTGGGAATACATTAGCAAAAGTGTTACTGCGCCTTTGAAACTGACTTTTACCGAAATTGAAAATGTCGCAGGAATTCCCATTGATCACTCTTTTTTGAAATATAAAAAAGAGCTTACTGAGTACGGCTGGCAAGTTGGAAAAATCTCCATGAAAGAGCAGACAGTCATTTTTGATAAGATAGGGTGATGAACTGTTTTGACTGTGAGGAAATGCGAAAATGTATTATTATCATATGACGTCGTTGGATGTCCTTCATTCAATTGCAGAACATGGACTTCTTCCGAAAAATGAATCTAACAGTAAACTGATCGGAGACGAAAAAGTCAAGGTGTTTTTCTCGGAGGGCTTTGAGGGTTCCATTGCACTGTTTATGGATTTCGATATCGTATTTGATAAAGTAAAAAATGGACAGATGAAGTCTGCTGACAAAAGCATAGAGAAAAAGGTTCTTGAATCAAAGAGTCTTGCCGACTATTTAGGCGAAGGTGTATATCTGCGCTTTGACGGAACAGGCGTCGAGAATGAATGGAATTTTGAAAACGGCTGTACAGATAAAATAATTCCGCCCGAAGAATTAAGCGTATGTATCTTGCGAAAAAAAGACAGCAGTTCGATCTTATTTTCGAGGTTTGAGATTATCAAATATATGATGGCGAGCATTAAGCCGGAGCAGATAAAATACTACGGAGCAAGCTATGCAGGCTCCCCGAACTTCGACGAAGCAACAAAGCGTATACAGGAAAAAGTGAAAAAGTATTATGAAAGCCATTGGGCTGAGATTGACGAATACGGAAGCTCCTGTTATGAGTTAGCCTTTGTGGAACTGAAAGATTTTGTGAATCGGTTTATATAGGAGAGGAAAATGAAAATATTACTGTTTTGCGCCAAAGGATTTGAAACGATGGAATTTAGTGTTTTTATTGATGTATTCGGATGGGCAAAAGACGATTTCGGTCATGATATTTCTGTGGAGACTTGCGGATATCACAAAACGGTGATTAGTGCCTTTGGTGTGCCGATCACGGCAGACAAAACAATGGATGAAATAAATGCAGATGAATATGCTGCATTAGCCATTCCGGGAGGGTTTGAGGAATACGGCTTCTACGAAGAGGCTTATGACGAGCGCTTTATGCATTTGATTCAGGAGTTTGACCGAAAGAAGAAAATCATTGCGTCTGTCTGTGTTGGCGCTTTGCCGTTAGGCAAAAGCGGGATTTTAGAGGGAAGAAAAGCAACGACTTATCATCTGAATGAAGGCCGCCGCCAAAAGCAATTATCGGAATTCGGTGTTGACGTTCAGAATGAAAGAATCGTTATTGACGGCAATGTTATCACGTCCTATTGTCCCGAAACAGCGCCGGATGTTGCCTTTGAATTATTAAGAAAACTGATTGGATCAAAGGAAATGAATGTTGTGCGGAACGCAATGGGATATAAGTCCTGACGGAATAGATGAGGTGAAACATATGCATTTGAAATTAGTAAGACCAACCGACCAATATGCAAAACAAGTCATGCAATATAAAGAAGAAATGCTTGCCAATAACGACAGCTTTGACGGCTGCGCCGGTCTTGAAGAAGTCGATACCTTTTCGGAGTGGCTCGACTTTGAAAAGCGGCTGAAAATAAAATACGGTGAGGAATATGTTCCGTCAGAGGTGTTTTTAGCCGTTCGGATGGAAGATGAAAAGGTTGTGGGGATTATTGATTACAGACACCCTTTATCGCCTTTTCTTTTGCAATATGGCGGAAACATCGGTTACAGCGTTTTGCCATCGGAGCGTCGGAAGGGATATGCCGGCGAAATGCTGAAACGAATGTTATCTGTTTGCAAGGAGTTTGGGGAAAGCAAAATTTTGATTACCTGCGATAAAACCAACAATGCCTCACGCAAAACCATTATTGCCAATGGCGGCTTGCTGGAAGATGAAGTTCCGGATACCGTTGGACTCAGCAAATCCGGTGTTATACAGCGATATTGGATAGCTCTGTAACTTCAGATTTATTGGGCAGTTATCCATTATGAATAAAATTGCCCATTCAGTCGTTTCTACAAAGGGGAAAATTTATAGGCGTTTATCAGCACGAAAGGTAAAAGGGACAGACTAACCGATAAGGCAAAAATTAAGATGCGTAAGCAAAGAAGAAAACCTCCGTGGCACTTTTGCCCCGGAGGTCTTCCTTTTTGTACGCATACGGTTAGCTGGGGATTATACCCCTTTTTGCATAAAATTTCAAAAAGCGGACACACTAATTTCCGAAAAAAGCATTTACATTTACGCTTCAATAGTGTATAATGTGTATCGTGAATGTAAATATTGTTCAGGAGGGGTGCGATTATGGACAGAATTTGGGCGAACATAAAAGAAATAGCCGAAGGCAATAACGGTTTTGTCAAGACCAGTCAAATAGAATCTGCGGGTATCAGCAGGCCAATGTTAAAGAAGTACACAGACGCAGGACAGCTTGAACAGGTGCGGAAAGGTCTTTATGTTCTTACAGAAGAACTGCCTGACGAGTACGCATTACTGCAGGCACAGAGCAGTAAAGCCATATTCTCTTATGGTACTGCACTTTTTATGTGGGGATTGTCGGACAGGACGCCTCACTGTATAGATATCACTTTGCCGCGCGGCACAAATATTAGCAGGCTGAAACGGGATAATCCAAATTTGCGGTGCCATTATGTGCAGACGGATATTTTTGAGTTGGGTATCACCGAAACATATTCCCCCCAAGGCGGCCTTGTCAAATTATATGACCGGGAACGCTGTGTCTGCGATTTGATTCGGGATAAAGAGCAAATGGAACTACAGCTGTTTACGCAGGCAATCAAGGATTATTTCAAAACAAAGCCAAATAACCGCAAACTGTTGAAATATGGCAAGGTGTTTGGTATAGAGGATAAAATCAGAACATACATGGAGGTATTGTAATGAAAACGCCGGAACAATTAAAAGGAGCCATCCGCAGCATGGCTGCAAAGAAAAATCTTCGCGCACAGGAAGTGCTGCAGATGTTTTTATTTGAACGCATCCTGGATCGGCTGGCGGTTTCCCCTTTCCGGAGCAATTTTATTTTGAAGGGTGGTTTGCTGATTTCATCTATGATAGGGATCAGTGAAAGAACTACAATGGATATGGATACGACCGTTCGCGGTATTCAAATGGAAGAGGGTGAGATTGTCGCAGTGGTCAAAGAGATTATCGCTATGGATGTGGGAGATGGGATTTCTTTTGAATTTCAGAAAATTGAACCGATCCGCGAGGATGATGCGTACAATAATTTCCGTGTCTGTCTGCGTGCAAAATACGGGAAGATTGACAGTCCGATAAAGATCGATATTACGACCGGGGATATTATTACACCTGCCGCCATCCAATATGATTTCCCGTTCGTGTTTGAGGAAAAAACAGTTTCGATTATGGCATATACGCTGGAAACAGTGCTTGCAGAAAAATATGAAACGATCATCCGCAGAAACATCGGAACTACGAGAGCAAGGGATTTTTATGATTTACATACCCTTTATCGCAGCCGTAAGGATGAGGTTCGTATGGATGTCCTGCGGTTGGCGGTTCTTCATACTGCAGAGAAAAGAGATTCCGTTGATGATATCAGAGATTGGAGAGATATTTTGAAGGATATCCGCGAGGAGCCGCAGTTATATCTCTTGTGGGATCGTTATGTTGCTGATAATCAGTATATCGGAGAACTTAAATTTCATGAGGTTCTTGATACGGTGGAAGAAATTGCGAAGGTGCTTGATTTGTGATATCAAGTAAGGAATTATTAAGTTTTGAGAAAATGATACTTAAACTATAAATCGGAAATTTGGCGGGGCTGATATTTATGAAAGGATTTGAACGAAAAAATCAATTATTCTCTCTTTGCGGATTGAATTGCGGGCTGTGTCCCATGCTGTTAGGAAATTACTGCGGCGGCTGTGGCAATGGTAATCAATCATGCAGGATAGCGAAATGCAGTTTGGAACATGGAAAGATTCAATATTGCTATGAGTGCGAAAAATATCCATGCGAAAAATATCAACACATTGACGAATATGACACTTTTATCACGCATAAGCGGCAAAAGGCGGATTTAGAAAAAGCACAGAGCATAGGCATTGAGCGATATAATCTTGAACAGCAGGAAAAAATACAAATTCTCTCCCATTTACTTTCTAACTATAATGATGGGCGCAGAAAAAATTTCTTTTGTGTGGCGGTCAACTTATTAGAACTTTCGGAGTTACAAGAAGCAATGAAGCAAATACAATCCAATGAGGAATTGTCGTTCCTATCCTTTAAGGCGCAATGTTCGTATGTGGCAGAGGTGTTTCAAAAGATTGCCGACAAAAGAAATATAAAATTACGGCTTATCAAGAAAAAGTAACATAAATCTTGTGTGGAAATTGGGTTATGAATTATCACTACGAATACATTGCTTATGAAATAAAGTGATATCGTTAAATTCCAGTTTGTCGGGAAGGACAACATATCATCACGGAGCCAGATGCATTGACGCAGAGCCGATGAATATAAGTAATAGCTCAAGAACTTGATTTTTGGCTCAAAATACGCAAATGCCACGCAAAGTAGCAAAAAAATCCAGAATGTCATCTGTACTTTCTTGTAATGCAAAGTGCAGTTTTCTATAATGGGTACATCAAATAAGGAGGTCACAAACATGACATTTGCAGAAAAATTAAAAAATATCCGCAAGCAGGCAGGAATGTCGCAGGAACAGTTGGCGGAAAAACTCGGCGTATCAAGGCAGGCGGTGACAAAATGGGAAACCGATGCAGGAATTCCCGACATTGAAAATATTATGGCAATTTCCGCTTTGTTTTCTATTTCCATTGACGAACTGCTGTCCAATGAAAAAATCCAAAAAGGACAGACGGATTTTCTGTTCGAGAGCATTACAGAATATGACATTGACGAGCCGAAACACTATGATATGAACCTTGGCGGAGCAAGCAGACTTGTCATAAACGGTTATGACGGTGAAAAACTCCGTGTGCGCCTTGCTTCCAATACACTGTCAACAATCCAAAATGATTTTAAGGTCAAAATCGACGATGTTAGAAAACGGATTGATGTGGAGGTAATCCGCAAAAATGGCGTGACGGAAGCAGCGGCAAAAGAGGCTGTTACGATCTTTGTCAGTCTGCCGAGTCCCTATCTCGGAAAGATTGAAGTGCAAGCCAATGCCGAAACCGCCCAAATCAGTTCACTGGAATGCGAAAGCATTGAACTGGATGCAAAAACGGAAAAATTGGTCTTGGACGGCGTAATCGGCACGGTGGAAATCAACTGCAATTTGGATATGAATATTGTATGCCGTACTCTCGGCGGTGCGGTAGCAGTCAATCAACTGTCGGCAACTTCGAGAATCTATGTGCCGAAGGATGCAGCCTTTGCCGCACTTGTAAAAGGCATCGGCACAAGCATTTCTTATGAGAGAGACGGAAAACCTGTAGAGCCTTTCTGTTTAGCCGATGCGGACAATGTAATCGAGCTGAACGGAATGAAAAGCGAGCTTGCTATCTGCACTTCCGAAAATGAGGTGCAGTTGTAATGGAGAAATATCAATACAAACCCGTTCGATTTTAACGAAAATTGGTTGGCTTCTACCGTATCAAGCCTCTCAGCATATTGGCAGCAATTATCGGATTTATGGCGATTGTAGCCCTTTCCATTTTGCTGTCAACGCTGTTCGGACAGTCGCTCGACCAGTTTGCCTTTACCAAAGATTTTTCCTTCTCTGTGGCAGGGACTTCGGCACTGCTTACGATTTTGCTTGCAGCGGTGATTGAAGAAGTCGGTTGGCGTGGCTACGGCGAGGACTCGGTGGCTTCCTATTTCTCATGGTTTACCGAATCCATTATTTTCGGTTTTGTATGGGCGTTATGGCATCTGCCCCTATTTTGGATTGAGGGTACATATCATTATGGACTGAAAGAGCTTGGTTTTGTTTATGTGCTGAATTTTCTTGTCAGTGTTATGCCGATGGGTTTTTTAACGACTTGGGTATATGTGAAAAACAACCGAAGTATGCTTGCCTGTATCATTTTCCACCTGTTTGTGAATACAATGCAGGAAAAAATCGCAATGACGCCGCAGACAAAGTGTGTAGAAACGATTGTTGTATTCCTTGCAGCGACATTGGTTGTGTTAACAAACAGAGAGATGTTTTTTGAAAAAAGGCATATTGGGAATCTTCTAAGCTATACCACAGAGCCGGATGCATAGAGACAGAGCCAATGAACTTGTGAGCAATCGCAGTTTATCGGCTCTGTTCTATTTGGGAGGTAAAGGTCTATGGAATAAGTGAGAAAATATACTCCTTACGCCATGTCTGATTACACCGGCTCTCCGACTTTATATGTTTTTCCGACCTTTTCAAAGGCGATAAATTCCGGCATATACCTACCTCCCGTATTGCAAATGAACTGAGACTTCTAATCTTCGCATTCATTATATACGCTTGGTGTATCTGCTTCGTAAAGAAAAGGCGGCGTTTTGTTTACATTCAGTTTACCTTTGCCGAGCAGGACAGCCTGTCAGCTTTTTGCAAGGCGTTACGATAGGCCGATGGCGTTTCGCCGTATTTGCGTTTGAAAAGAGTCTGAAAATAATTCTGACTGGAAAAGCAGAGAAAATAGGCAATTTCCGCTATCGTCTTGTTCGTGTGTTTCAGTAGGTGCCTGGATTCGGATAGTTTTTTGTCGAGGATATAGTCGTTGACTGTTTTACCGGTTTCCCGCTTGAACTTGTCGGTCAGATACGCCCGGCTCTTGCCGATATGGGCAGCTACCTCGTTAATGCCAATCCCTTCGTTGGTGTGATTGCCGATGAACTGAATTGCGGCGTAAATGTCTTCGGAAATGCCCTCTGGGATTTTGTTTTCCGCCACGCGGGAGGTAAAGTCAATAAGCATATTATATTGCAGAACCGTGATGTCTTCCATACTGGAAAGTCTTTCACATTCCTGAATATAGATGTCGATGAGCTGATAAGTTTCCTCCACATCAAGCCCACCGCGAATTGCACCGGATTTCCCGAACAGGGTAGCCGCGCCGATGAAAATATTTTTCGCCTGCCGGATGGGACTTTCCGCCAGCTTGCCTTCCCGGAGCTTTTCTGTTTTGAGAATACCGTTCAGGTACCCGATTAACATCTTGGTTCATCCCTGTTCGGTTTCGTCAAGAATTGTTATAGGGTAATTTTTTAAGCGAATGATAATTTTTAAAAATTACCCTCTCTTTAGAGAGAGTGAGTGAAGAAAGCGGAAAAAATTATGTTCTGAGGTAAAAAAACTATATTCTAAGTGAAAAATAGAGAGCGTTTCAAGTTTTGTGTAAACACCAAAAGCCTGATATAAGATATTGAACATTTTC
>USLW01000021.1 GCA_900555605.1 uncultured Clostridium sp.
TGTTATATCTTCACGCTGCCGGAGGGAATTTCTTTTACGGACTTCAATCATCTCAGGTTTGTGGATACCGAAACCCAGATCGTGCTTTATATCGGCGAAGCAAAAATCTGTACCATTGATCTTGCCGACAGGAAACGCGTTACAACAGAATACCATAAGTCCTACTTTGATGCTTCAAAGGCAGGGACGCCGGTCTATGACGACCTTTCCTATACCACGGTTTCCGTAAAGGATGCGAAAGGAAATGAGGTTCTAAATGTTGCGGATGCACTCGTTGCAGACGCTGACAACGCTACGATCGCATTTGCCGCAAGAGCTGCCAACTACTCTGTCGACAATATTTTAATCGTATCTAATCAGGACAAACCGGAAGCCACAGGAGCGCCTGTCACACAGAAGCCTGACGGCACCGAGGCACCCGTTACGGAAAAGCCTGACAGCACAGAGGCGCCTGCCACACAAAAGCCCGCTGCAACTGTCTCCAAAACCGATGCGCCGACAGACGAGACAGACAGCAGCAATGCGGTGGCCTATGTGCTGATCATCGGCGGCGTCATCGTGCTGGCCGGTATAATCAGCGCCTTAGTAATAATGAAGAAGAAAAATAAGAGCTGACAGGTCTTCTGAATCTCAAATCATAAAGCTGGTACGGTTTTCATAAGATCCCCTAAAAGCAGATCCTAAAATGCTGCGGAAAGGGGATCTTATTGATATCGATGTATCTTGCCCTGCAGCCGCTCACCGGGGCCTCAGAAGCGGAACAGATAATTCAGCCTGCCGTAAGGCGCACTGTCTCCCGTTGTATACAAGGACAGCATGTCTGCCGCCGGATCCACGTGATCCGTTGCCTTCAGCTGAAACCACGCCCCCAGCAGCGAACGGTCAAAGCTGTATTGAATCAAATTTCCGCGGACACACAGCGCCGCACTGCCGACGATTTCCGCGCCGTCAGCCGTCAATTTCTCAATATCCGCAGTTCCCTCATTACGGGAACGATTGATCACAAAGTCATATCCGCAGGCATTCTCCGGATGTGCCGAGGTTCTGATCCACAAATTCATCCAATCGGCCTCCTGTGAAACAGCGATTTTCTGCGCCGCGGTAAGCAAAACATAGACTTTATCGCCGCAGGCGGCCACGCGGATCTCCGTAATATCGTTTCGCTTGGTGGTATTCGTGTAAACAGCGCTGCCGTCGCAATTTGCATAATTGCGCGTTTCGGATCCGGAAAAATCAGCAATGCCGGAGGATACCCGGTTCCATGCCCCGGTGATTTCCGTTGGCGAAAGCTCAGCAGTTTCCACGGAAATGCCGTCTCCGCTCTGTCCGCGGAAGGCCCGGATGTTCTGAATCATCTGCATATAGAAGTTATCGCCGTAATAACCGTTTATAGGCTCTATATCCCGGGAAAACTCCGGCGTGACGCAGTCAAAGAATACTACCGTATTTCCAATGCCTTCAACCTCTGCCGCCAGTTTCAGCGCTGCCCATTCGTTCCATTCCAGAATGAAAGCAATCCTGGCGCCGGAACGGATCGCCGCATCCCATTGCTCCTGAAAATTTGCGCCTTCATCCACTTTGCTTTTATCATTGCGTCCTGCGGCGGATGTATAGCCTCTGCCCCAATTGGAGTTATAATAATCAATCCCATTCGGACTTCTTTCAAACTGGACGGAATTGCTCATATGCATGCCGGAATTCTGGGCTACGGAAACGCTGATAATACCGTTATGGACAGGCTGCGGACGAGTAAACTCGATCCAGGGAAGACCGTTTTCTTTAAAAGCTTCATTCGGCCATTGACTGTCACGAAAATAAAACGCGGCGGCAATCTCCTGGTCCAGATATGCCTTTTCCTCTGCCCGCATGGTAATCCACGGTTTTCCGTCAGGATTTCTGCCTTCGTCGCCATCGCAGAACCAAAGCGCCTGGTACCGGTTCTCCCGATACAGAAATTCATAGATCTCAGTTACACGTTCATGGGAATTGGTATTTGTCAGAAACAGAATCTTCGGAACCCGATACCCTGCTGTCCGATAAGATTCCAGGGTATCCAGCAGAACCGTAAGCGGCTGCGGGTAATAGTCGGTGTTTGTGGCATCAATACCAAGAAAATCAATGCCTGCGGCAATAAACATCTGAACATGCCGCTCCGTGACCCAGGCGTCGCACTGGTTGTAATATCCGAAAAGCGGTTCTGCATAAAAATGCATTTTTACAAAGGGGGACCCGCCGCCCGAATAAATAACGGAACGTTTCATTTTGGACATATCATAAATTCCGTCAAAGCGCGGCTCCCCGGTCTCTGAAAAATCATTGCCGAGCCACAGGGTATAAAACAGTCCCACAAGCTTGCCGTTCGTTTCCCCTGCCGGGGAGATCTCCCTGCCTAAGGCATCCGTTCCGCAAAGCGCATATTCCACGTTTGTCCGTTCCTTCAGCGGTTCTATGGTCCCGTCGTCCGCCGTGCCCCCGGCGCCCTCGAAGGTGCCGCCCCGCATGCGCCGCAGCTGAAAAGCAGCAGTACGGCTGCCAGCGCACACACTGCCTTTTTGAAAATTCTTTTCATCTGAAATCTTCCTTTCTGTTTTTCTATTTTATGCTCTTTCGGTGAAAGTAAACCGGACCGGCTGCACCAGCTCTGAAAAATCCGTTTCCACCACGGTCCCCCTGGGAACCGTCAGTTCCACAGAGCTGTGATCCAAACAAACGCGTATGCGGATATCGATACAGCCATCTGCAGCGGGCACCCGGCAATCTATTTTTTTGCAGCCGCCTGGATGTGGCTTTACAAAAATAGACCGGAATCCGGCAGCAGCCGGCAGGATTCCTGCAATCCGTCCGGAAATTACGCCGCAGACTCCGCTGTCCGGATGGGACAGGTCTCCCCAATTCAGGTTGTCGCCAAAATCCGGCGGCGGATTGTGCATACATTCATATACGGTCTCCGGCAGGTCCGGCGCATCGATTACAGACATCCAGTCCACATAGCTGAATACCGAATCCCCTGCATAAAGGGGCAGCTTTCCGAAAAGCAGCGCCTCCGCCTTTTCCGGAAACCCGTAGCGATACAAGCCGTTGATCATTAAAACGGCGATTTTTCCGTATGCATGCGTAAGATTCTGCGCCTGTGCCGCAATTTTCGCTGCCATGGGGTCCGTTACCATGCCTTTTCCCATGGCATACGGATTGGCCATATCGCACAGTACGCGCCAATCTTTACGTTTGATAAAGCCGCCCAGCGCTTCATCGTATAAATGCGTAAAAATACCTCTTTGCATATATTCCCCGCGTTTTGCGCATTCTTCCGCGCAGGCGGTCTCTCCTATTTTCTGCGCATAATGGGCAAGTCCCTGAAACGCATCACAGATCAGCAGATTGGTATACGTATTTTTTCCGGTGTCTCCCAGTGTATGGTCCCACAAGCCTTTACTCGTTTCATAGCGCTGATCAAAAAGCCCATCCTCCTGATCCACGTATTTCCATAAATACTCCATGCACCCGCGCATAACCGGAAAAAGTCTTCTGACCCTGTCATCCCCGCTCAGCTGTTCATAGGTCAGCGCAGATACCACAAACCATGCGGAAAACATATCAGACTGGTAGCAGCCGTATTCCTTTTCCCCGGGCCGCATCGTATTTTCCGGATAGCATACGCCGAATATAAAGCCCTCGGGATTCGTATGGAAAGCAAGAATATTTAGGGTATTCATTGCTTTCAGATCGCCGCCGAAAGCATACCAGCCGCATTGAAAGGCCCAGTCAAGGTCCCCTGTCCAAGGGAGCCTGTCGCGCTTTGCACCGTCGGATATAAAAAAACCCGTTTTTCTCATTTGGAATAGATCCAACCCACAATTCTTTCCATAAACGCAGGCACCGTCGCCCATCACTTCGAGGCAGTCGATCAGCGCCCTCCATTCGGATTCCATGGAAAAACCGAAGGAACCGCCTGTGACGATTTCCCCTGTGTATGATAACAATTCCCGTTTTTCAATTCTAATCTTGATTTCTGAACGGTTGCCCGTAATTTCACAGCAATATATCATATTATCCGTGAACGGAAGCGTCTGTACACGCCGCAGAAGATTGGGCTGTCCGTCTTTTATGTAAAATAACGATATGCTGCCCTGCAGACGGATATCCATGCGGTAGGCCTTTTCACCGTCTGCAAAAAGCAGAACGGATAACCCGCTTTCAAACGCAGGATTACGGGAAATTGCAAAGTCGCAGCGCATACGGATATCAAAAAAATTTCCGTTTCTAAACAAAACTTCCCCCTGGTACTGCGTCAGCTTTCTAAGACAGATTTTCCCGCAGACTTCCGCAAACTGATCTGCATGAATCGTAGCGAGCCGGACCGTTCTGGCACTGGCAAGCCACACGCTGTCCAGCCGTGCCTCATCGCTGTGAAAATAGCCTGCCGGCACTGCCTCGTCGGAATCATCCGCAAGATAAAACCGCGAAAGCGTCACGCTGCCTGCATATACCGCGGGGACCGAGATCATGACAAACCGCTCCTGGCCCTGAATCAGGGGGTATAAATAGACGCCCCTGCGCCGGATCGTGTAATCCTCATATCGGTCGGGATTCGCTGGCATGACCGGCAGCTCTACGCCGAGATAGGTACAGCTTCCTCTCAGGAAATCGCCGTAATAAGCTGTATCTTCCTTTTCATACGGGGTGAATCGGTCTGAATATGAAATATGGATCGCAGGCTGCCCCGCATAGTCGGAAACAACAAATACCGGATAACCGCCTACAGATTCCGACCCCATATCAAAAATAACGTATCCGCCGGAAAAAATTGTCATGCTGCCGCTTCCGCCGATCAGCGACGCGGCGCCCGCGGCGCATTTTTCCATCCGTACTCCTGCGGGATCATTTATTTTTCTGAAAAACGGCTTTTCTTCCTTGCTGCACATAAAAAAATCCTCCATTGGTATTATTATAATAGGGAGGACCTGATCCGTATTTAAAGAATATGACTGTTTTTTTTGGATATTTCAACTGTTTGCCCTTTCTTTCAGAAGAAATCCGTTCCGAACATATTTCTTTTGGCAAATTCAGATGGGCTGCAGCCTGCTTTTTGTTTGAACAAGCGGGAAAAATAATGGATATCGTCATACCCTACCATATAAGAAACCTTTGAAACGGGATACTGCCCTGTCAGCAGCAGTTTTTTGGCCTGCTCGATACGGTAATCGATCACATACGCAAGCGGCGCTTTATTAAGCTGACTTTTGAAGATCGTACGAAAGCGGCTCGGGGAAATCCCGTATTGCTTTACCACCAAATTAAGATCGATCTCCTCAAAATAGTGATTCATCGTATAATCTATAAACTGTGCAATATAATCCGTCCCATCCGGGCTTTTTTGTCCCGCTGTGCGCAGCTCTTCCAAAAACTCCGCTATAATCAGCATCATATACGCTTTGGTTTTGACGGCGCCGCTCATTTGTCCTTCTCGGGATTCGTTTTGTTCGCAGAAGGCAAGGTAAAGCTTGTTAAAAAGTTCAACAAATGTATTCTTATTTTTTACCGGATAACGCTCCGCCAGCCCTACAATCTCTAATTGATAGTCTTTTCTCCCGGTCAGTTCTTCTCTCACCGGAACCGTACGCATCTTTTTATCACATGGCTCCTTGTATACCTCCAGCGCAGAAAAATCGGGGCTGCTCTCATCAAACAGAAAATCGCAGTGCACACTGAAGTAATTCGTAAGCACCCCTGCGGGAACCAGGCGCGTGTGCCGGATAAAGGGCGGCATAATGTGCAGGCACCCTTCTTCTACATAATAATCGGTTTCATCCTTCAGGACCTGCAACCTGCCCTTTGTCACAAATATAATTTCAAAGTCATATAAAATGCGCCAAGGGACGATATGGGTATCATGCTCCGCGTTTTCAAGTCTGTTCACGAGACGTACATATGGATTAAACTGTGCAGCACTAATTTCATTTGACATGAGGCCTGCCGCGCTCCTTTCGCATTTTGCCGAGAATCCTGCTTCTGTATTATAGCATGGCGCTGTATGTCTTACAATTTGCGCAATCAGGAAACAGCCCCTGCCGGCCGCGTATCACGGACTGCAGGGGCTGCTCCTTGTCTGTCAATCATAGGGAGAGTTTATATCGTCACCGAAAGGCACGGATACTGCTTGCCTTTACGGATGTACGCAGCTTTTTCATTGCCACGGTTTCAATCTGGCGCACCCGTTCTCTCGTGATTCCGAGATCTGCGCCGATTTCCTCCAGCGTCTTCGTGATATGTCCGTCCAAACCGTACCGGGCTTTAATAATATAACGTTCCCGTTCATCCAGTTTGTCCAGAACGTCATTAATGGTTTCACCCAGCATCTTGTGCTGTGTTTCATCGTACACCGGATCCGCGGAGGTTCCGCTGGAGACAAAATCCATAAGCTCACAGTCTCCGTCGTCTCCTACCGCAACATTTAAAGAAGTGATATTACGATCTACGGATTTAAACAGCTCATAATCCTTCGGTGAAATTTTTACGTGCTTAGACAGCTCCTCATACGTCGGTTCTCTGCCGGTCTCTTCACGAAAAATACGGATTGCTTTTGAAATGGCCACAAAACGTTCACTTAAATGGACCGGTACGCGGATTGCGCTTTCGTTATCATAAATATGGCGGATGATGCTCTGCTTGATCCACCAGCTTGCATATGTGCTGAATGCATAACCCTTATCGAATTCAAATTTATCAACGGCCCGCATAAGACCGATATTGCCGGCCTGTACCAGATCCATGATGGACTCCTCCACCCGGTAGGCCCGCTTGATGCTTTTCGCATATTTGACAACTAATCTTAAATTATGTTCCACAACGATGTTGTGCGCTTCCTTGTCTCCCTTGCGGATTCGTCTGAACAAAGCCTCCTGCTCCGCATTATTCAGCAATTCATATTTGCCGATCTCTTTTAAATATTGTTTCAGCGTATCGGTCTCCGCATTTTCCAAGACCTCATTCTTGTTCGCTTCCAATTGATCGTATTCGTATTCAGCCAACATATAAACCTCCATCCTTTCACAAGTTTGGAATTTCGTCGGTTTCGGTTTTGCCGAACTTCCGGCTATTGAAACCGGCAAGGACAAATTCCCGCGTGAAAATTTTATTTTTCACGCCGCCTCCTTATGCTAAATCGGTACGGGAGTATTATAGTATGTCTGCAATAAATAAATCATATGCAACTGATAAAGCATTTGCCAAATAAAGCTAAATAAATTATTAAGTCAGCGGAGGATCCTTCTTCCCGTCGCTCATAAGTATTTCCCTATTCGCGGATAATAATTCGAGTTTTGAAACAGATACCTCATAGGCGACCTTTTCAATCGCTTCGCCGTTGGCAAGCTTTTTTTGGTAGGAACGGCTCTGGATCCGTCCGGTGACTTTCACATTCTCTCCCACAGTAAGTCTGCCGCAGTATCTGGCGTTGCGTCCCCAAGAAATACACGGAATATAATCCGATTTATTATAAGACCGATTGACGGCCAGCAGCACGTCGGTAATCTCGCGGTTAAAGGGGGTGGTCCTGTATATCGGCGGTTTGCAGATAAAACCGTTCAATACTACGGAATTCTGGTCCTGATCATTTTCCGGCCCCTGGGGGAAAGCAATCTCCCTTGCAAACACGGTCAGCATGAGCTTTGTCCCCCCCTCCGGGAGCGCTGCATTATAAGAACGGAACTGACCGTCAACCTCTATATAGCGTCCGATGCGGTATTCGCTGAAATCCATCAGGCGCTCAGATACGGTTACGGGGATGCGATCGCAGCTGCTGCTGAGTCTCCGTACATCGACCATAAAATAATAAAAGCCTTCTCCGTATACCTCATGTCCGAAAGTTAATTCGGAAGATATTGTGCCTGAAATGGTCGCTATATTGCTCTCGCACGGATGATTGACCATTTATACAACCCCTTTCGCCGATTCATTTGTACACATTAGGCTCATCCTTTGCATAAATCTCTAAAACAAAGGAATTATATTACATTTACCCGATCCGATGCAACCTTTTTTTCGTATATCGCCCGCAGATATCCACATTTCTTACGCCTATTGACCGCACTGCATGCCTTGATTGTCAATTCTGTAGTGATCTTTATAAATTAATTCAGAAATTTTAACGAAGCGATAGCCCTCGCCCTGCAAATGCGAAATAATTTCCGGCAGCACGGATACCGTATGCTTCGTATCATTATGAAATAGTAAAATGCTCCCGGAGGTGGTTCGGCCCGTTACTCTGCTGATAATGTCAGACGCCGTCATGTCATCCCTCCAGTCAATAGAATCCACGGACCACTTGATGGCATACATGCCCTTCGATTCCACCAGGTCCAGCAGCGTATCCGTATGATCTCCGGACGGCGCCCGGTACAGATTCGGACGAATCCCCAGAATAGACTCCACGGCATCATTGCATTTATCAATCTCCTCGCCGAGCTGCTTGGCAGTGCTTTTTGACGGGAGCTTATGAGAATAAGAATGATTTCCGATTTCATGTCCCCGTTCATAGATCTGTTTCAGCATCTCAGGATTCTTTTCGGCCCATACGCCTAAAACAAAAAAGGTAGCCTGAATCTCCGCACGATCTAAGATATCTAAAATCTCGGGAATATCCTCCGCGCCCCATGCACAATTAATGGTCAGTCCGACACGCATGGTATCGTCATCCGTACAATATATCGGTAATTTGGGCGCAACTGCGTTTACTGCCTCTCCGTACTGCCTGCTCAGGGAGCCCAGCGTATAAATCGCCATTACCGCTACCACCGCAATCACAGCCGTCAGAATATATTTTCCATGTCTTATGTAATGAATTTTCATCCCGGATTTCAACCTCCATTTGTGCGGGCCGCGCATGAATTTGTTAAGAAATGATACACTATACAATACGCCGGACCGCGGTTTCTTATGCCTTTTCTTCCATGCAATCAATAAATATTTGCTACAATGCCGTTAAACATTTGCCACAAACCGTGGTTATAATCAAGCATGTAAATAGATCTTGGAGGTGCTGAACATGGATGATAACTATAAAGCGGTCATTCTGGAACCTACAGCGAGCAATGCTGGCGGTGCCTGCGGAAACAATCCGCACTATGAGACGCCGTATCAGACCACTGCTCCTTATTATACGGACAATCATATGCAGATACCCGGAAGCGGCAGTCCATACAGCCCGCAGCAGAATCAGAAAAAGGCAAAAAGGCAGAGGCAGAGCGGCAGAGCCGGTGTCAGCGTCGTCGCAGTCGTGCTTTTATGTTTTTTGAGTAGTGTTGTCGGCGGCGGCATTCTGATGGGCGGATATTTTGCGTTCTTTGCAGATACGGACCAAACGCCCTATTATGAAAATGGCGGCAGTCCCCTGAACAGCGGCAAGGAAAATTCCGGTACGCCCCTGAGCACGGAGACACAGACACAGACGCAGACACAGATTAACGTGGAAAATGTTACATCTCCCGCCACTGCGGTGGCCAAGAAGGTGCTTCCTTCCATTACAGGCATTCGTGTCACAACACAGCAAAGCTATACGGACTGGTGGTACGGTACCCGGACAAAGGAGGTTACCGGCGAAGGCTCCGGAATCATTTATACGGCGGACGGATACATTCTCACAAACTACCACGTGATTGAGGCAATTCTTTCCTCTTCCGGCGAAGTAAATCCCACGGCAAAAGTGGAAGTGTATTTATACGAAGATGCGCAGACCGCTGTTCCTGCCGCACTGGTGGGCTATGATATCAGTGCGGATCTGGCAGTGCTCAAAGTCGACAAATCCGGTTTAACGCCGATTGAGATCGGTAATTCCAACGAGATTTCTGTCGGCGACATTGCCATTGCATTGGGCAATCCCGGCGGACTGGATTTTATGGGATCCGTAAGCCAGGGAATCATCAGCGGACTAAACAGAACGATTCAGCTGGAAAACACTTATAAAAATATCAAACTGATCCAGACCGATGCTGCGATTAATCCGGGAAATTCCGGCGGCGCGCTGACGGATATCAACGGAAAGCTGATCGGCGTGAACAGTGTCAAGTTGGTAGAAAGCGGCTATGAAGGGATGGGCTTTGCAATTCCGGTAAACGATGTTGTCAGTATCTGTGACGATATTATAAAAAACGGAAATAAAAATATTTATCTCGGGCTGGAGTTTGATACGCAGCATTCGGCAGAAGATCTGGAGCAGCTGCATTATCCCGGCGGTCTGATCGTGTCTGAGGTTGTTTCCGGCGGTCCTGCAGACCAGGCAGGCTTTGCAGTAGACGATATTATCGTTTCCTTCAACGGAATGGAGACCAGAACTGTCTCTGATTTGGGAAAAGCAAAAAATCAATGCGCCCCGGGAGATACAGTCACAGTCCGTGTATACCGGCTGAACACATGGAATGCAATGACCAGAAGATGGTCCGGCGATTATCTGGATCTGACGATTACCTTAGGGTAATGCAGGAGGAAAATCGCACGCTTAATTTGATCACCGGTTTTATATAAATCTCTCCCTCATAAAGGGACGTCCTGCACCGATCCGAATCGGCGCGGGACGTCCCTTCCCCTTTTCTTTTGAAAATTTTCTGTTTCTTATTCCCGGGACCGATACGCGGCCCGATAAATTTCATCCTGATACGTCTGAAACACCTTCCATGCAATCGGCCGGCTGCAGTAAGATCTGGGGCTTCCAGTCCGCGGCACAGCATCCAGCCTCCAGGTGCCTTCTGTTCTTTTTCTAAAGCGCAGCCTGCTGCATACCGGCAATTTTAACCGCATTTCCGTTTAAATCAACTGTATACACAGGGATTGACGGATCAATGTTTCGGATCTGCTCCAAAAATGCGCTGCGGCTCACATCACCCGGAATCCCTGTCACCATCAGCTTCGGCTTTACATCCAGAATCGTTTTTGCCGCCGCCTCTATTTTGTTGTCCGCATATATTACAGTCAGCTCTGCACCGACTTGTCTGGAGGAGTTATGTAATTGCTCCAAGTCATTCACTTTTGTTTCCCAATCGTTGCGTATACGATCTTGAATACTGATAATCATCAGCTCCAGCCCATTTTCATCCGCCAAACGGCGGCCGGCCTTTGCAATATTTTCAGATGCGTACGGATTCGTTACCCATACAAGGACCACCTTTTCAGCAGTTCTGCCCTTCGCTTGTTCTACCAATACTGATCCGCTCCTATTCTCAATGCAATCGTAAAGTTTGATTGTTTTTATTATACCACCGGCCGTTGTTCTCCGCAAGGTGCATTCCCCTCAGCGCTCCGGCAATCCGCCGGCGGCGATACGTTTATTTTGCAAGACAGCCGCCTCCGTGCTATAATAATGCGTCAAAATTTATCAGAAGGCAGGATTTACAAATATGCGGCTGCGTGCAAAAAAACATCTGGAAGACAGGTATCAGGCTTGTGCTGATTTGGTCATTGATCCGCCAGGACGGCTTCGGGGCGCCTGGTCCCGCGGGAAACCGCTCCATCTCGAAATCGGCTGCGGAAAAGGCGCGTTTATTCTCGGAATGGCACAGAAAAATCCGGATATTGATTTTATTGCCATGGAACGTGTAAAAAACGTAATTATCTCGGCCATGGAAAAAGTCCGCCAGGCAGAACTCGGAAACGTACGATTTCTCTGCTGCGGCGCCGAGCTGCTTTCCGAAATCTTTGCGCCGGGCGAAATACAGCGGATCTATTTAAATTTCAGCGATCCGTGGCCGAAAAAGGGACATGCCAAGCATCGGCTGACCCATCCGAATTTTTTGCGGCTCTATCAGACAATCCTGTCACCCCGAGGAAAAATTTGGCAGAAAACCGACAATCTTGCCCTATTTGAATTTTCGCTGCAGAGCTATCGGGACATGAACTGTCTGCTGGAGCAATTATCCTATGATCTGCATGACAGCGATTTTCCAGACAATGTCGTAACAGAGTATGAAAAGCGGTTCTCTGACCTCGGGCAGCCGATTTATCGGGTCGAAGCCTCCTTCCCGGCGCCGTCAGAGACGCCGGAGCCAACAGATACTGCATCCTTTTCAGGCGACAGCAGCGCTTTGATATAAGAAAGACACGCCGGATCGTCAACCAAGCCGGTGTGGGACGCAGAAAAGGTTTTCGTCTCTTCTGAAAAAAGGATATCTGCTCTTGCGCTTCGGAAGGTCACGGTTCCGTCCCCGTCCGTATATTCCAGATAGCCGGACATAGCAGAATCACCGCCGGCCGTATCGGTACGGTTTGGACCGCGAACAGTGCCTACCGTGCCGTCGTAATCTAATGTAGGAATGTCCACGCCGGCAATATTGTAATGACGAACGGTCCGCCAGATTGCAGACAGCTGCCCTGCTAAAGCCTTTTTCAGCGCATAAGCCTGCCGCGCCGCCGGATTGGCCATATCCGTCAACGTTCCATCCTTTACAAATCCCAGACGTTCATAAGCGGAAAAAGGCATCAGAGAATACACGGAAGCATAATTGTCCGACAGGCCGCAAACCTGATTTTTGACCATATGCGCCGCCGAATAAATGATACTTTTCAGGGACAGCAGTTCATCGCCAAAATACCGGTCCATCAGGTTCTCGGAATCCACACAGCCATCGATTACCTGGGCCGCGTATTCCGACCCGAGAAACGGCGTCCCCACAGTTACCGCAATATCCACCAAGGGGGCGGTTTTCTGCTGCAGACAGTCTTTCAGATAGCAAGACAATACAATTCCGCCCATGCTGTGCGCAACCACGTTGACACGATCAACGCCCCGGGCTTTACAGACCGATTCAATATATGCTTTCAGCATTTTGCCGTTTTCTTCATTATCCAGGCGCCAGTCATAGCCGAAGAAAAATACGTTGTTCTCCCCCGCAGTCTCTGCCGCTGCCGCACACAATTCCCGATAGGTATCCAACGTACCGATGTGATAGCGATCATCAGCAAAGGCCTTTCCTACCGGACTCATTTGATAAGGAATCACCTTGTAAACCGACGACAGGTCTGCCTCAAGCCGCAGAACAGCGGAATTGCGGGTCAGCTGCGTCGTAAGCGTCACAATATCTGACAGCGGCATATCGGAACGGATCAGGTTTAGATTTACAGGCGGCCATCAGAC
>USLW01000022.1 GCA_900555605.1 uncultured Clostridium sp.
GAATCGGTTATCTGGCAGGCTATTCCGGAAAACGGATTATCAAAAAGGCTCCGAAGAATAAATTCCTGCAGAAGCTCTTATACAGAAGACCAAAAGAAGAGGCAGATGCGTGATCGGCATCTGAGGGCGGAGGATCAAGAAATCATGGAAGAACTACAGCTATTAATGGATAGCCTAAATCGCTATTATGATCAGATATTGGTTCAGAACGGCCTACCGAAAGCGGAAGCGGAGGCGGAAAGTGTTGACGAAAATGCATGGCTTTCGCAGGTCTGTCCGCTGCTGAGGAAGGAGCCCCGGCTGCTGGTTAACAAAATGGATTCGGAGTGGGGAGCGGCGCAATGGCTGAAGGCGCTGCGCGATTGGCTGCTGAAGTCGCCGCTTCCGGTTCCTGCGTTTTTATATGACAGAGTACGGAACAACTCCGGCTTTTGCGATTTCCTGAGAGAGATTCTGAATCCGGCGGCGCTTGCCATTGATGCGGACGATGCGCTGCGGCGAAATGCGCCTGAAGAGCTTGCGCCTCTTGATTTGCTGGTTTTCGGCATTGAACTGGCGGCGCGCGCGGAAAAAGACGGCGTGGGAGATTTTTCCCAACAGATTACGGCGATCTATCATGCCTGCGAAGACACCAACGATCTGCTGATGGAAAAGGTCGCGGAATATTTTACCTCCGGCGAGCATGTGCAGACTGTAATCGATCTGCTGAAGATGTCGGTCCCTCCTGATCAAAAGCGGTATTATCTTATGCAGGCCATGGTGATGATGAAAACGCGCAATGACAGTATGTTCCGTGCGTTGAAACGTGCATTTAAAGAAGAAGTTGATGCTTCTGCGGACAAGCTGCTTGCGGCCTCTATGCTCGGAGAATACGGCGACAGCAGGGCGATTCCTGTGCTTCGGACATATATGCAGGCTGTTGCGCGGCGCTATGCACAGCTTCAGGAGCAGAGGCGGGGCAGGGAGGAAAAGGAGGATCCGGAAATGCATGAGACTTTTCACAATATGCTTACGCTCGGAACAATCATACATCGTCTCGGCGGCGAGACAGACGATATCTGCAGCATCCCGTTTTGAGGCTTCCTGCGCGCGGCATCGTGACAGAATATTTGAAAATAAATCCGTTTTGCGGATGAATATTTGCACACCCTCTGTAATATGCTTTAACAAGTAGTATGACAGGGGGTGTCGTGTGTGATACTGGTGATGAAGAAGAGTAATGTAATGCTGGGGGTTTTAATCGTTGTACTTGCGCTTGCGATATTGGGGATCAATATCGGTATGAGAGGCGCAAACGCAGACGATTCGGATCCGGCGGCTGTGGAAACTTTGACGACTGCCGGAAAGGTAGTTGTCATTGATGCGGGCCATGGTGGTGAGGACCCGGGGGCGGTCAGCAATTACAGCGGTGCAAAAGAAAAGGATATTACATTGGTACTTGCGCAAAAGACAAAAACGCTGCTGGAGGCGGCAGGCTATACAGTAATCATGACAAGAACGGATGATGTGCTTGTTTATGAGGGAGAGAATCTTTCCATGACCGCGAAACGGCGGCAGGATCTGATCAACCGAAAAAAGATTATGGATGAGAGCAAAGCGGATATTGTTGTCAGCATCCATTTGAATGCCTTTACGGATACGAAATATTTCGGCGCACAGACATTTTATACGAAGGAATCAATGTCCAGCAAAAAACTGGCGATGTGCCTGCAGGACGCGCTGCGGGAAATGTTAGACCCGAATAATGAACGGGAAGCACTGCTGAAATCCGATGATATTATCATCACCAAAAACTGCAAAGTGACCACCACCATAGTGGAATGCGGATTTTTGTCAAATGAGCAGGATGAAAAGAAGCTGATTGATACGGCTTATCAGGATAAAATTGCGGAAGCGATTAAAGCAGGAATCGACAGTTATTTTACCGTAATGGCGCCCTCTCCGGGCCCGGCGGATGCTACGCCAAAAAAATAACGATCATATAAAAAAAGAACAGTTCAGGGAAATAATCCCACCCCCTCGATTGTTCGGAATGAAATGCCGAAGCGCCGTTTTTTAATGAAAAACGGCGCTTTGTGTATGTAAAAATTGATAAATCCGGGAAATAATCACACGGTAGACATTCTCCCTTCGAGACCGTAAAATGTGTTTACAGCCGGCCGGCGGCGGATACCGAGAAGGAGATTGGAGCAGATGGGAGAAACCGTTTTACAGGAACGATTTGTGATTCAGGAGACACTTACAGAAGATAAGGTTTATCGCGCGGCAGATTTGGCACGAGGCAATTCTGTATTGCTGAAAAAATGGCAGGCAGCCGACCCTTTTGGGCAGCAGGAGGCCGCACTGCTCTCTGCGCTTTCACATACGGGACTTCCGCAATTGATTTGTTCGTTTGAGGATAAGGGCTGCAGATATCTCGCGGAGGAGTGGATCGAAGGAGAGACCCTTGAGGCTTATGTACAGCACAGCGGCGGCAGTCTGTCAACCGCGGAGGCAATTCACATATTGACGGCACTATGTGATATCATCGGATATCTGCATAAGAAGGCCTACGTCTATCTGGATTTAAAGCCGACAAATGTCATATGCAGCCGGGCGGAAAAGAAGACGGCTGTCAGATTGATTGACTTTGAATCGGTGCAGACTGCTGCACAGGCCGAAGCTTCGGAGACATTCAGCGTAAGCAGAACCATCTGTTTGGGAACGGAATATTTTACCGCACCGGAGGTGCTTTACGGAGCTCCTTGCGTTGCAAGCGATCTTTTCTCAATCGGTGCAGTTATGGCGTACATGCTTACGGGGTCACCCGTATTGGATCCGGAGTTCCGTTTTTCCGGCGATCTTCGGAGAATCCTGAATACATGCCTTCAGCCCGATGCACGCCTGCGCTATCGTTCTGTGGAGCTGCTGATGGCGGATATTTCAAAATGCACCGAAGAAAAAACGCAGCCAATCGGTAACCCGGAAGCAGCATCTGCACATCAGTCCGCGCGCGGCAGTCTTGCACGGATCAAATGGGACGGCTATCGGAGAACTGTGGCAATGGTAGACTGTAACCTTTGTTTTGCTTGTGAGCTGGCATATGCAGCTGCAAAGGGACCGCAATTCAGGACAATCCTTTTTGAACTGCCCGGTTATGCGGAAAGCCGAATCCGCTACTTTCTGGAAATAGAAGAGGACGCCTCCTTCTCTGATCACTATCATGCCGTAATGGAAGATACGCCGTTTCGGCAGATATATGGAATACGGCCGTACTTTCACCAGAATATAGAAAGCTGGCTGGCAAAGGGATGGCTCGGCAAATGCAGAACGGCTCCGGGACTCTATGTTGCAGGCGCGGATTTATTTCGTGAGATTTCCGTTGATACTGCGGAAAGCGCCCGGCAACTGTGTGATTGGGCATACAGCCGCTTTGATTTGATTTTGTTTTCTGCGGATAACCGAAGCGGCCGGGAGACACAGCTGATTATGCCGTTCTGTGATTATTTTATTGCGGTTCCGGAATCGAATATTGATGCTGTGGCAGATTGCCGCGATTATCTGACTTCGCTTTCCAACAGCGGATATCTGGTAATGCCCAATGTGCGCTATGCTGCGTGGGATTATCAGGATTCGTGCAGTCTTACGGAAAAAGGAATCGTGACCTTTTTAGGAGAACGCAAATATATCGGCGCAGTCCGCTACGACCCGGAGCGGCTATCCTGCCGTAACCGGAAAAGTAAATTCTACTGCAGCTGTGCATATCAAAAATTCGCACCGGAATATGAGCGGATCCTGTATCACCTTATGGTAAGACGGCGCAATACGGCAGAGGAAGCATTCGGCGTTCATTCGTGATGAAGGAGCGCGTGTTTTTGAGAGGAGGAAGGCGATGCGGAAGAGTTATATATTTCAGATTGCGGTATTCTTATTTGGTATGGCCGTGGTTTCCGGCCTGTACACGTTTGCGGTCATTCCGAAAATACGGGCTGACGAGGAGAAAAAGTACATACAGGCGCTGGAGAATGAGAAGAGCGGGTATATACCGGTGCTGATTTATACGGGAAAAACGCCGCTGGCGGAGGGGGCGATGATCACAGAAGCTGTAGAGGCGCATTTTACGATCATGCAGATGCCGCCCTTTTGTGCCGCGGCGGATGTGCTGCATACCTTTCTTCAGGCAGAAGGTAAACAGTTAAAGTACACGCTGGTTCCGGGCCAGCAGATTACGCAGGGTATGCTGCAGACGTTTTCAGAGGAGCCGGACCAGAACTCCCGCCTGAAGGAATTCCGTTTGAGCGGTTTAGTGGCAGGCAATGCGATGCCGGGGCATTATGTCGATATTCTTGTAGTTTATCCGGATGGAAGCTACGATATTGTTGTGCCTAAAATCAGAATCTATGATATCTGCAGAAATGCCTCTGCAGAAGAGACCGGGGGAGCCGGCCTATATACTGTCTTGCTGGCGGTTAATGAAGAGGAATACTTTTATCTGACCGCTGCAGCCGGACAGGGCGCTTTGGACATGCGTCTGTATCTGCATGCTGATCAAGAGGCCTCCAAGAGAACTTTTATGATACAGTAGAGGAGGCCGATATGCAGTTTCCGATGCCTGATATTTGGAAAAAACTGATGGATGCCGTGTCTGCGGCACTGACAGACTCCGGCCTTTATATGGAGCTGCACAGAACGGACCGCGGCCAGGCGGAGCGTGCGATTCGCACGTTTGCGGAAATGAAGGATATGGCAGCTTTGGGCGACCGGTCTGCCAGAGACCGCATTCATGAGTATATTTTGACGGTCCTTTCAGAAACCCGCTATGCGGCGGCGGCAAATATCGCCCTGAAAACAATTGATTTTCAGAACCTTGTAGAGAATTGTGCACCGATGATATTTGAACTGCTGCTGGCAAACCGGATGATAGGTGCTCTGATAGATAAATATGCGGTAGAGAGCCGCATAGACGAAGAGCTGCTTCGGTATATTGCGCTTACCGAGGAAACGGAAGATTCTTATCTTATACGTTATCAGGAGAAACAGGAGCAGCTGAGGTTTATTGCAGGTCTGCTGTATGCGGCGACATACGGTCAGGATTGCATTGAATCACTCCAGTTTCAGGATATCAACGAGATCGGGGTATTGAATAAGGATTATATTTATATATCCTATAAGGGACGTAAATTCCGCCTTTCTTTTCTGTCGTTTGAAACGGGCAGCATGATTATCAACATCCAAAAAAAAACGACCCAGAATTCTGCACTGAATTTTGATAGGCAGAACCCAATTATTGTAACGGCCAAATTGAATGCCAGCCGGATCAGCGCCGCCGGATACGATGTAACACCCGGGGCTGAGGATATTTATTATAACGAGCGGATTTTTCAGTTAAAAGCCATCTCTCTTGAGGACATGCGTGACCGCTATCATACAATTGATGAAGCGCTGTATGCGCTTCTGCAGTACAATCAGAAGGGGAGAGGCAGCTTTCTTGTAACCGGATCTGATATGGGCGTTGGGAAAAGCACTTTTTTATTATCTATGCTTGAAAAATATCCGGATAATTGGGGAATCGGGATTCTGGATCCGCAGAATGAGCTGCAGGCGGGGAAAAAATATCCCGAAAAAAATGTTCTGACTTTAGTGGAAAACGATAAAAAGAATTTATCCCAATGCTTTGCATATCTCCTGAAGACTTCGCGGGATGTGATGGTCGTCAGTGAAATCACGATGCCGGAGGAGGTCTCGGAACTGGTAAACGCGGCGCTTCGGCTGAATGCAGGTGTATGTGCGACCATGCATTCGCTTTCTCCGTATGAGGTTGTTCCGAATCTGCGCAATCTGATGCTGAAGACCGAAATGTATCAGGACAGAATGATTGCAGAGGAGGATATAGCGGGAAGTATTGATCTTTTGATCCATTTAAGCAGGCTGCCCAGCGGGCGGATTATTGTAGAAGCGGTATATGAGCTCTATATAGATAAACCGGAGCTCTGTTCCGCAGAAGCGGATCTTTTACACGCAGACGACCGTACGCTCCGCCGTGTCCTCCTGCGGGTCGGCGCACAGGCGCTTCTGCATAAAGCTTCAGGCAGACAATACATACTAAGACCACTTATCCGTTATGATACGAAAAGGGACAGATGGAATGCGGAGCAGCCTCCGTCAGAGCAATATCTGACGAAAATGAAGCGATACGCAGGTGAGGCGGAAACCGAGCGAATCCGCGGACTGTTCGTTTAGAAAGGCGGGATGATCTTGGAACGTATAATTTTTGTCGTTTTGTCTGGATTATTTGCAATTTTTTTCTTTGCGTCCGCAGTAAAAAAGATCGGAAAGCTTTCAGATAACCGCAGATACGGAAACCTTCCGTCCGGCCTGCTGTTTGCAAAACGGGTGGAAAAGCTCAGGCGGATTTTGTACAAAATACCCGGTACAAAGAAAGTGATTGAGGAACTGACATTGAAATGCTCGGTGCTCAATGCACTGTCCTATGAAAAAAACAGCAGGATCGCGGTGTGTGTGTTCGCTGGGGCGGTTTTTCTGTTCCTGATTCTGTCAGCAGCTGCCTTTATTATCAGTATGCCCTATTGGTATATGGCACTCATTTACATTACGCTTGGCGCTGCAGGGCTGCTGTTTGCTTTTATACGGATTTTGTCGATCAGTACCGCCTCCTTTTTAAAGCACATGCCGGAAACATTGAAGATTTTAAATTCCAGATATTCCAGCCGAGGGAATATTGTAAAGGCGCTCCACGTCAGCATTGCTGATTTCCATAAAAGCATTCGGAATGAGATGCTTCGAATCTATGATGCCTTGAAACAGAATGAAGCAGAACGGATTCGGGAGACTTTTTCCGCGATTGACAGAAAATATGGAAATGAACATATGACATTGCTTTTAGAACTCATCTGGTTTGCGCATTATAATGGAGGAGAGACCGTG
Organism: uncultured Clostridium sp.; assembly: GCA_900555605.1. GTDB lineage: Bacteria > Bacillota > Clostridia > UBA1212 > UBA1255 > UMGS1851. Next base: position 6,925 of record USLW01000022.1, read on the forward strand.
ATCCGGACACAATTTGATGAAATGATTCGGGATGTAATTGAAGACATTGAAAACAGGCATGATCTGCATGCGGTGTCCTTCAGCTATACCGCTATGTGTTTCGGATTTCTATTTGCAGTGCCTGTGGTGCGGTGGTTTAACGGCTCCATTCTGGACAATGAGGCAATGAAATATTATGAAAGCCGCATGGGAATACTCGTTATGACAGTATATTTTATTCTGATTGCAGTACTGATCTTCATGCTGGCCTATTCGGAACGCGCAGAATAATACATAAAGAGCGATCCCACAGTTTGGAAAACACGGTCATCAAAAGGGGGGATTTTTTGAGACGTTACCGACTGAACTTTTGTATTTCCCTGATTGCGCTCAGCCTGCTGACGGCTGCCGCATGGACGGATCTGCTGCTTGGAGAGATCCATCGGACCGCATTTATTCTGCGTCTTTTAAAAGCAATTGTAATCAGCTGCGGAGGCTTTTATTTGCCGGCACTGTATTCCATACTGCGGAAAAAGCATGTACAGGCAAGGCAGAGGGCAGAGCTTCGCTTTCTAAAGAGATTATTCGTATTGTGCGGAAGCATGAAGCCTGCAGATTTCGGCCGGACAATGAACACGTTGATTACAAAGTCTGTTCACTACAGGGATGCATTGGAGAAAATTATGGAGGCCTGTCAAAAAAATAATGTCGACAGGGAACATTTTTTTTCAGAGCTTATGGCTGAAACATGTGATGTGGAGGCAAGGCTGTTTTATGAAAAGCTGAGCATTGCCGCAAATTATGATTTTTCTCAGGCAGTATCCAATGTTGCAGGTGATTTTACACAAGAGAAACGCGCATATGCGCGCCGTGTAAAAAAGAAAACAGAGCGGATGCATATCCTCGGAATTACGGGACTATTTGTGATTATGACGGTTCTATTGATCTATTTGCTGGGCCCTTGGCTGGATTCCTTGAATTTTCAGGGCTTTTAATATGGAGGGGTTATGGATAAAGTGGTGGTTGAGCTCATTATGGGAGCCATTATGCTGTCGTTGCTATTCTGGGTAGTGCCGATGTATCGGGAAAGCCATGAGACGATTCTGAATATGGCGGCGGAAACAGATTATAGCGAAAAGATAAAGGAGGTGCTGGTTGCCTTCCCGGAAGATAATGAAATCGTACAGGGCTATGAAATTATCGGATTGATCCGTTATTGCGCCTGCTCCGATCAAACGCGGCCGATTCGTGTGGTAAACGGTACGGAAGCTTATACTTATCTGAACGAGAACTATGATGCGGAGCGATTCTGTATTTCAGCGGATATGCGGTTTCGGACAGATCTGGGAACAAAAAGAGAAGTCATATTTTATAGCTTAAATGATTAATAATTTTATAAAGGAGCGTGTGAAATAATATGGAAAAGGTAATTGCGACAATTGTGATTATTGTTTTAACCTTAGGGCTGATCAGTTACGCGGTCATCGGGCAGATGGGAGGATTTCGGGATACTGCGGATATTGTCAATGAAGAACAGGGCAGATTAAATCTAATGGTTCAGAACAGTTCAATCGTCCCGCTGAGTACTGTAAAATATTATATTAAGAATGCTGATTTGCTGGGATATTCGGTTAACGTATACGACTCGGAGGGAAAAACAGCCGAGATAACAGCCTTTAACGAAAGCGCAATGTTTCAGATGGAGAAGCGATATAATGCCGATGGCAGTGTACAGGCCGTAAACTTTACACTTGCCTCTCAGGCATAATAAACTGAACGGAGGAAAAAATGACTGGCAGAGTACTTGCCGCGATGCTGTCTGTATTTGTTTTCATGTTCTTGATTTTCGTGAGCATATCATTTTATTTGTATACCGGGGTCAATGAGCGCGTTAATGATATCTGTTATGATATCGCCGATACGATCAGTACGAAAGGAATGCTAACACAAGAGCTGTACGATTATTTTATTCAAAGCATATCGCGTTACGGCACATTTCATACGGAAATGAGATTATCCATCGCCGGAGAGGAGGGACCGGACATCTATTATGCGGCAGATGACATCATCGGACGTCCTTTCGTACGCGGTGACCGGCTGCTGCTGGCGGTTTACGATATAACGCCGTCCTTGTTTGAAAGATTGACAGGCGTTGTACTGCGGCCGGCGGCATGCAAGACAGCTGTGATCGGATAGGGGGATCGGAAATGCAGCAGATTATGGGATGGATGATTGCAATCGTGCTTATGACCGGATTGTTTGTTCATACGGCTGATATTTACGAAAACTGCTATCGAAAAAGAGCAGACAAGCAGAATTTGAATTTGTCTGGAAGACTGCTTACAAGCTGCCTGACCCGGGATGAGGACGGCGTACTGCGCGCAGATGAAACGGCGTTTGTATTGAGGGTAAAGGAAATACTATATTCCGAAGAATTTCTCGGTTGTGTGTTTGTATATTCCGATTATATTGTGGGGGTTGACTGCTCCGGAGCTAAAACACCGGCGGTACGCTGTGCGGATCATGAAACGGAGAGCCAGCGGATCAGACAGGTCAACGGTATCATGAACCTGTTGCTTCCGCCTTCTTCTCGGCAGGCCAGAATTGAAATTGCGGAGGAATTGGAGAACAATGAATTGAAAAATTTATTATTTCATTCTCTGGATGAAAATATCACGGTTTTTTTGATCCTGCGGGGGAAAGCGTATTTTGCTGTTTCAGGTTTTTCATTGCAATTTGAGGAATAAGACGATATAATAGTTTGGTCGGAAATTTAATGTTGGAGTGTATGGATTTGAGGTTTTACTTTTATGTTCCCGCGTTGCTGGCAGACGAAATCCTGGAGTGCGGTCTGAAATTAAATGATTGGTCGGATCGTGAAGCAATCATTCACGGCACCTCTGTAAAATGCATGACCGCATATATCCATCCTGCGGATGGCGCAGCTGCAATGCCGGGCATTGATGGAAAAGGCAGTGTGCTGCTTCGCTTTACGGTTCCGGCGCAGTATGCGTTTGTTGCAGAGGGGTCTCTGCGCGGAAACCGCGAAGCATATGACCGAACGATTACATCTGCAGAACAATATGAAATCGGTTCATACCGGAATCCCCAGGGACTGATTACATGCACGGTTTTGCCCGGCATGATTGAACGGCATGACAGGCGCATGGGAGAAGCTGTTTTTTATGAATCTTCGGAACAGTTTTATATGGACAGACTGTTTTTGGGAACGGATGAGCAGTATCCTGATTTCAGAGATACTGCTTTAGCGGCGTTCTACAGCCGTCTGGCAGCGCAGGGCGGTTATCAGATAATCCGTTCGGATGAATACACCGTATATGAAAATGACGAGAACCACAAAATCGTGGTGGTCAGAACAGGGAAGGATTGTGATACGATTGGCAAACGAGGGGAATCACGGTGAAAATACTGCAGCGGGAGGAAATCGGAACTACAGCGGCAGAAGACCGAATCATAACTACCATCGGCCGAAGAGGCCTCCTTACCGGGAGCCCGGAGCCCAGCCGGAGCCGGCACAAAAGGTGCAGCCGGACGGAGAGGGTTCTTCAAAAGAGGCTGTCCATAAGGAACCGCAGCAGCAAAGAGACGGAAGACGTCAGGGCGGCAACAGCGGAGCCGGCAGACCAAATCAGAATCGTTCTTATCAAAACGGAAATCCTCCGCGCAGCGGAAATTCAGGCGTACAGGCACAGGATGGGGAGGCCCTCAGAACCGGCGGCCAAAATCCGAGTGGGCGCAGAAATGAGAACAAAAGAAAGATCAAGGTTGAAGAGACCGTAGAAGATGTCAGAAAAGATATCCAACGGATCGAGAAGGAGATCGAACTGGAGATCCGGGAAATCACAGTGATGAAGCTCGGGTTATAGGGGCAGAGGAGAAGGTCTGCAGGACCGGCAGTACTGGCGCTGCTGCGGCTTGGCTTCGGATCGGCGTTTTTTCTTCCGTGAAGAAAAGGAGTATAAATTTGCTGTACAGGACAATTTTTCAGAATGGTCCCGATTTATCGGCAGTAGCCTTGGGGACGGATTATTACGGAAAATTGATATCAGAGGAATCGGCCTGCCGGCTTTTGGATACATATCTGGAGCTGGGCGGAAACATCATTGATACTGCGCACGCTTATTCCGATTGGCTGCCGGGTGAGCGCCATATGAGTGAAAAGGTGATCGGCCGTTGGCTGAAATCTACCAAACAAAGAGATCGTGTGCTGCTTGCTACAAAAGGTGCCTTCCCGGAAATCGGGAATTATCATGCATCCAGATTATCCCGACGGGATATTGAGCAGGATCTGAATGAAAGTCTGCAATGTCTCGGAGTGGAACAGATTGACTTATACTGGCTGCACAGAGATCATGAAAGTGTGCCGGCAGAACAGATTGTAGAGTGGATGAATGATTTTATCCGTCAGGGAAAGATTCGGTATCTCGGTGTGTCAAACTGGAGGGCGGAACGAATCTCAGCCGCGAATCAATATGCAGAAAAGCAGCGTTTATGCGGTTTTTCTGCAAGTCAGGTTATGTGGAGCCTGGCGCGTCCGACAGCAGGCGCGATTCAGGACGATACCATCGTGATGATGGATCACGGGGAATATCAATGGTACGAAAAAAAACGCTTTCCTGTATTTGCATATTCATCCCAGGCAAAAGGCTTTTTCGCAAAGCTGCGTGTGGAGGACGGAAATTTTATAAAGCCGGACGGAAAAGCGGGAGATCGGTATTTTAACGAACAGAACTGCAAGACTTATGAATGGCTGAGATCCCTGCAGTCCCGTTATCAGGCAGGGGTGAACCAACTGGCATTGGCCTGGCTGATGCGTACCCCTTTTGTTACGATTCCGATTATCGGCAGCAGAACGATAGAGCAGCTGAGGGACAGCATGGCTGCAGTCCAATGGACGGGACTTGAGGAGTTGGCAGACCGGCGGTATTTATCCGCCGGAGACATATAAAATAAAGCAGCAAAAATAGGAGGTTTTATTTATGACAGCAAAAGAATTGGCGTTGTCTAAGCATGAAGAATGGCATGGCAAGATTGAAATGAAGGTCCGCTCTGAGGTAAAGTGCCGGGAAGATCTGTCTGTGGCGTACACGCCGGGGGTTGCAGAGCCCTGCTTGGCAATCCAGAAGGATGTGGGCTTGTCCTATACTTATACACGCCGTTGGAATATGGTTGCCGTTGTGACTGACGGAACCGCGGTATTGGGCTTAGGTGATATCGGTCCTGAGGCAGGCATGCCTGTTATGGAGGGAAAATGCGTTTTATTTAAAGAGTTCGGAGATGTTGATGCATTTCCCTTATGTATTCGTTCAAAGGATACAGATGAAATCGTAAATACCATCAGATTGCTTGCCGGCAGCTTCGGCGGCGTAAACCTGGAGGATATTTCCGCGCCGCGCTGCTTTGAGATAGAGCGAAAGTTAAAGGAAGTCTGTGATATTCCGATTTTTCACGATGACCAGCACGGGACGGCCGTGGTGGTGCTTTCCGCTATGCTGAATGCGCTGCGTATTGTCAATAAGCGTATTGAAGATGTTGAAGCAATTGTAAACGGCAGTGGTGCTGCCGGGATCGCAGTTACAAGACTGCTTATGAGCATGGGCTTGAAAAATGTCGTATTATGTGACCGGAAAGGCGCCATTTATCAAGGCAGACCCGATCTTAACCATGAAAAGCAGCTGATGGCTGAAATTACGAATCAGCAGGGAAAGAAGGGTACTTTAGAAGAAGTTCTGAAGGGCGCCGATGTATTTATCGGTGTTTCAGCTCCGGGGACCGTTACACAGGAAATGGTCAGAAGCATGGCCAAGGATCCGATTATTTTTGCAATGGCTAATCCGGTGCCTGAAATTATGCCGGACTTGGCAAAAGAGGCCGGTGCGGCTGTTGTGGGAACGAAGCGACTTCGCAAATCAGATTAACAATGTTCTGGCATTTCCCGGAATTTTCAGGGGCGCGCTGGACGTAAGAGCTAGTGATATTAATGACGAAATGAAGATCGCGGCGGCAAAGGCAATTGCTTCCCTGATTTCCGATGAGGAGCTCAATCCGGAGTATGTCATCCCATCTCCGTTTGATAAACGTGTAAAGGAAGCTGTTTCCAAAGCTGTGGCACAGGCGGCGCGTGATTCCGGCGTTGCACGAATATAGCGCATGCATATCTGAAACAGGATCCGGGATGAATGCAGGCGGCG
>USLW01000023.1 GCA_900555605.1 uncultured Clostridium sp.
TGTGATGCCAGCGCCATGTATGATCGGCCACCGTATCAGGAAAGCTTTCCGGAACTGGTGAAAGCGGTGCTTTCCGACACATACGGAGCAGAGATCTGCTTATCAAATCCTTCTGTGGCAGGAATGGACTCTGTCTGGGGGGCTGCCCATGCAGAGGAGCTGGTGGCGGCGCTGCATCCGGACTTGGTTTATCTCGGTTTCGGCATGAATGATATCGAACGGCCGGGAAACGAAACTGCGGCTAATATTCAATCTATCATGGATACGATCCGGCGCAGAAATCCCGCGTGTGAATTTGTTGTTGTAGTACCCATGGTGCCCAACGCTGCCGGCGGCTTTTTGCAGCGGCAGAAGGAGCTGTCGGCTGCGTATGCGGCGCTGACGGGAGAAGGGACTGCCTTAGCCGACATGTTCGCGGTACATACGGAGATTTTGAAATGGAAGGATTTTTCGGCAACCTCCGGAAATAATATCAACCATCCCAATGATTGGCTGATTCGGGTCTATGCCATGCAGCTTTTATCGGTTTTAGTAAGATTTCAGAGCTGAAGCCTAAAAATATACGTGTTTTCCAGTCGAATAAAATGATATGTTCCAAATATCCGGTTTATGCTATAATGTAAATGAAACCGAATGATTGGAGCGGGAAATATGGCTGTTGGAATCAAAGATATTGCACAAAAGTTAGGCGTTTCGGAGGCAACCGTTTCATTGGCGCTAAACGGAAATCCGCTGGTTAATGCAGAGACAAGCAAAAGGGTAAAAAAGGCGGCAAAAGAAATGGGATACCGCCCGAACCCCTATGCGAGAAAGCTTGTCCTGAAAAAAAGCGGTATGATCGGCGTCGTGGTTCCGGATATTGAGAATGTTTTTTACGCCTCTTTTGTGCATTATCTGAATTTGCACAGCCGCAACACAGGCTATAGCCTTTCGATTTATTTGTCGGAAAATATTCCGCAGAGAGAGGAAGTCATCATTGATGACCTGATTGCGGCACAGGTAGAAGGGATTATCTATATTCCCGCAAATGTGCCGGATGACGGAGCCAAACAGCTGAATAAGCTGCGGGACTCGGAGATTCCTACAATCAGTGCAACCACTGCGTTTGCGGATTTTCCTTGTATCATGAGTGATCTGAAGGCAGGAATGGCGGCTTTGACGGCACATGTGCTCCGAAACGGACGGCGCAGGCTTGCTTATATTTCCGGTCCCCGCGGGGTATATGCGCTGGATATCCGTGAGGAGGGACTGCGGGAGGCGCTGCGGGAAAACGGGATGGATCCGGAGTCTGTTCTTTTCTTTCATATGAAAGCAGTGACCTATGACTGTGCCTGTGAGGCAGCGCGTCTGATCCGGGAGCAGTATGCGGATCAGGTGGACGGAATTATTTGTGTGAATGATGTAATGGCATTGGGCGTGATTAACACCCTGGAACAGCATTTGGATATCCCGGGTGCCTTAACGGTAACCGGATTTGACGACAGTATCTTTTCCATTGCATCTCCGATTCCGATTACCACTGTCCGGCAGGATGTGGAGGCGATTGCGAAGAAATCCATTGAGGTGCTGATTGATCAGATCCAGCATCCGAACCGCCGGGGTCAGACAGAGTCCGCCTCAGAAGCCGACGGCATTTCATCGGCTTCCGGCGCGTCGTCTCCGGCAGAAGTGCTTCAGATTGTACCGACGCACTTAATCATCAGAAAATCGGCACCATAAGGCAGCCGGCCGGGGCGGACCTGTGCAGGGTGTCCCGGCCGGCAAGTATTTTGAATGTTGTCCCATAAAATATGCTCCTCCTTACAGCGACAGTTTTATCATTTGATCTGTCTACTTACTATAAGGGGAGCATATCAATTGATATCAACGGCTCTTTTTTATTCCATTCGGCCATAACGCTGCATAATGCCTGTTTATTCAGCTTACAAGGGCCAAGTATAATGATGTGTACCGCTGCCGGCTTTGACAATGCCATCCTTTGTATGGATTTCAGCCGTTACCCCAAAGGGAACGGATACATACAGATGGAGTGCGCCGTATCGTTTTACCCATTTGACTGTGATCGGCCCCTTCACGGTATCCACGGATGCGTGGGCGGACAACAGCTGAGAAGGATAGTACGGCTTAATTTCAGCAGCTTCCCATCCCGGCGCCGTCGGTCGAATTCCGCATAGGTATGCATAAAACCAATAATCTACCGCTCCGTACATGGGATGGTTGTGAGAGTTCATATCCGGATTCTTTTTCAGTTCAAAGCGTTCCCAGATCGTGGTCGCTTCATTTTGAATCATATAACCGATGGAGGGATATGTTTCTCTGGTAATGATTGCATATGCATCATCAATGTATCCGTATTGTGCCAGAACATCCATCAGGTAGCGGGTGCATAGGTTTCCCGTGGTGATTTGATAATGACGGGCCGTTAAATCTGCATGGATCAGATCAGCAGCTTTCTGGGTGTACGCTTCCGGGATCAATCCGAGCCATAGTGCAAACGCCTGGCTGGCCTGAGAGCCCGCATCCACCCGGGCGCTTTCCGGGTCAAACCATTTTTTCAGAAACGCACTGCGGATCTGCGCGGCAAGCTGCTCATAATCTGCCTGTTCCTGCTTATAAGAGAGAAAACCAGCCATTTTTGACAGCAGCAAACAGTTTAAATAGGAATATCCCGTAGAAATCAGAATGCCGGGTGTAACGGCGGAAACCGCGATTTCCTCGCTGTGACAGGCATAGGACGGACCTGCCCAATCGCCGTAATAGCTGTAGTTCACGATATAGCCGTCACTGTGGTCTAAAAGACACTGCTGCCAAGCTTTATAATGGGGATAGGCTTCTTTCAGGATCGCAAGGTTTCCCGTGTGCATGGCAGCCTGCATACCTGCTACCAGAAAGGAGGAGCACACCGGATCTGCCGGCCTGCCGCCGACGACAAAAGGCGCTGTGCAGGTGATGGCGCCGCTGCCATCCTGTACGCAGATCAGATCACGGACCACCTTCGGAAAAATTCTTCCGATATCAAAGTTATAAGGGGTTTCTTCAAAGCGGACCGTAGCGTCGTTCATCCATCCGAGTCGTTCGTTCCGCTGGGGACAGTCTGTCAGAATACTGTGAATATTTGATTTTTCTGTCTGCACCGCATTTTTATGTATTTGATTGATGAGAGCACTGCCGCAGGTGAAAAAGCTTTCGCTTTGAATGTCCGTATAAATCGCGATTGCTGTGACTGCAGATTTTTTCAGAATGGAACCATAGCCGTCTACCTGTATATATCGGAATCCGTGATAGGTAAATTCCGGCTGCCACTGCGCGAGATCGCGCCCGTCTCCGGAGGCAATATAAATATCCGTGCATTTTGCCTCTCTCAGGGGTGCTGTATAAATTGAGCCGTCTTCATCCAAAAATTCACCGTGGACGATTTGAATCGTCTGGCCTGCCTGCATCCGTTCCGGCAGTTTCAGACGGACGATTCCGGCGATATTTTGGCCGAAATCAACGAGATAGCGGGGTAGGCCATCAGGTCCCTCCAGCTGTGTAACAGATAACGGATGGTAAACTTCTTTTTCACGGATGGGCTCCAGCGTTTGTACGCGCATCCCGTACTGTGCACCGGGCTGAAGCGGAGAGGGCACAGCGCACGCCGGCTGCTTTGCCGATGCGGCGTGTGTCGGCAAAGCAGCCCGTGTGTCAGGCTGTGCCGTGCTGTTTGCGTCGTAAATCGTTCCGTCATAAATATTATTTGAAAGGATCGGCGTGTGTGACCAGCTCCAGGTTTCGTCTGTCATAATCGTATCGGATGTTCCGTCTGTATAAAGGATACGGAACATTGCGGATACCTGGGGAACGCCGTCAAACGAGAGCTTTCTGTCGCCGATATTGCTTTTAATAAAGGCACTATCCAGATGACGCCAGCCGTCTCCGATTTCAATACTGATTTCGTTTTCCCCTTCCCGAAGCGTGCTTTCTATTTCCGGCAGCAGCACATAATAGCACACTTGGGAATAGTCGGCATGGGCCGGATCCAGCAGGGAGGGGTCCGGTGCTTTTCCGTTCAGCTTTATTTTATGATATCCTAATCCGCACACCATACAATAGGCAGAAAGGATCGGTTTTGTAATCATAAAGCTTTTTTGAAAACAAACCGCCCGGCGTGAGGCTTGTACGGAAGCAGCGATCCAGCCCGCTTCCCAATGATCTGTCTGGCCGCAGTAAAAATAATCGCCTGCTTTTTCACTGACCGACCCCTGCTGATCTTTGATTTCTACGGTAAAATAGATTCTGCATCCGAAGGGAAGCGGCGGACCTGCGTAAACCGTTTCCTGTTTTGCGCTTTCGATCCAGTCTGTCTGCCAGAGCATTTTGTCCGAGGAAGAAAACGCAATCCGATATGCGGTCTGGTAAGAATCCGGACGATCGGACATCACGGCCCAGGAAATAACCGGCGTTTTTGAATCTGTGATCCGGAAGCGGCTGTCATGCTGCAGCTTTCCGTAATCAACTCTGAATTGATATGGTTGTAACATCGTATAATATCCTTTCCGTTAATTCTGCAGATAAGAACCGAACATTACTTCGCGCAGGTACGCGCTGGATGCAACGGCATCATTCCGGTTCAGAATTTCCTGGACGCGTGCCATGTCCAGAGATTCTGCGACCTTTTGGAAGGTACGCATCCATTTTACCGTTTGTTCCACGGCGTCCCGGCTGTCTTCACGGTAAGGATACTGATCGGTAGAAATATACCCGCTGTAGTCCAGTTTTCGGAGCCAGTAAAAAAGCTCAAGATATTCAATGGTGTGGACAGAGCCTGCGATCATGTCGTCGTCCCAGAGCCGCCAGTTGTCATTCATGTGGAAGTGGAACATTTTTCCGCGTGCCATGGCGGCGCAGACCTCGGATACATTCTCATATGCTTCAAGAGAATGTCCGACATCAATGGTAACTCCTAAATTCGGCATATGGCTTTCCGCAATGAGGGTCAGCGCGGCCCACACATTGGGAATGAAGCAGTGGCAGCGCGGCTCTTTGGGCTTGTATTCCAGAGAAAACCTGATGTCCGGGGCAAGCGTGCAGCATTCTCCGAGCCCTTCGGCCAGCCACTTTGCCGCATCTATGTAGTCTGCCTGGAGGGGATAGTCATACCCATCCTGCCCGTTCCAGATACTGATTATGCCGCAATCCAGCGCTCTGGCGAATTCCGCCATTTTCAGCGTCTCCTGTACGGCCTTTTTGCGCACTGCGGGATCCGGCGCGGTGAAAGCGCCTTTTCCCCAGACAGGGGAACCGAAATGGTCGGGAATAATGGCAACGGATTCAAATCCGTATTGCTTCCTAAGATCCGCGATCAGATGGATCGTGGCATCCGAAACATGCCAGTTTCCGATATATTCAATGCCTGTCACACCTTCGATTGAGGCTACGCGTTCAAACAGCTCCGGAATCTCATAGGTCCGGCCGTAACCGCATGTCATATAACGATCGGAGCATTGTCCTACATTCCCTAAAATTACTGAATATTGATACATTACAGTACCTCCTGAACAAAAGAATTGATAGTTTGGATTGCATTTTAACATATGAATTTTGTGAAGTCAATGAAGTTAATAATAAATTATTTATATTGACATGATTTAAAATATGTTATAATATAAAAATATTATTAGATATTTTATTTAAATCGTTTTAATCAAAGCGTTTTTATATAAGAAGGTTTTTCTGTAAATAAAATGGAACGGCATGGGGGCGGAACAGACCGCTTCTGACAGGCTGATGCGAAAAAACAGATTTGCTGAATAGAACAAAATCGTTTATAATTAGGAACGCACATTATGCGGCCGCCGACAAGGCGGAGGCCGCGTTTTACGAAAGGGGATAAATAAAATGAGCTACAGAGGAAGAGGCCGGCAATTTATCGCATTTTTTGCTGCACTTACCGTTCTGTGGGGCTGTTTGTGCTTTTCGAATACAGCCGTACAGGCGGAGAACGATTTGGTTATTATTCTTGACGCCGGACACGGCGGGCATGATCCGGGAGCGGATAAGTCCGGTCATTATGAAAAAACGTTAAATCTTAATATTGCAAATGCAATTAAGACGGCTTTGGATAAATATGAAGGTGTCAAGGTCTATATGACCAGGATTTCGGATGACACCTATTTGTCTTTCGGCGCCCGCACAAGTTTGATTTCTTATTGGGGTGCGGATCTTTTTATCAGCGTTCATAACAATTCCGCGGATTCCGCCTCCGCTACGGGCTCGGAAATTTATGTGCCGAACGGGGAATACAGGCCGGAGCTGAAAAGACAGGCAGAAGATGTCGGAAACAACATTTTAGCAAATTTTACGGCGCAGGTCGGTCTGCGCAACCGCGGCTGCAAGACGCGCTCCTATGCAGATGATGATACCGTAAAATACCCCAACGGAAATCCGTCCGACTATTACGGCGTTATCCGGCGTTCCGTGCTCAGCAATATTCCGGGGATGATTATTGAGTGCGGCTTTATGACCAATGCAGATGATATTCGGAAATTATCGGATCCGGACACGGTTGCCAAGATTGGAGAGGCAGCTGCGCAGGGAATTGCAAAAAGCTATCAGCTTAAACTGCGTACTTCCGGAGAAGCGGGAGCGTACGGACAGACAAAGCTGCAGAGCGCCATAGAATTTACGTTGCCCAACAAAACCTTTCAATTCGGCGATATTGTAAACTTCCAGGCTTCCGGCGGCAGCGGCGGCGGAGAATATTTTTTTGAGGGGGATAATCTGCGGCTTATTTCGTTCCATGAGGACGGCAGCGCAACCATGACCGGGGTCGGCACCGTAAGCATCACTGCTTCAAAGGGCTGTGATGAGACATATTATCCGAACTCCTCCAGGCCGGTTAAAATAACGATTACGCCCAGGTCTGCAGGAATGCAATTGTATGTTGCCGAAGAGGCAGGGGCGCCTTCTACAACGAACCGCGTCTACTGCATTGCGGAGAATCTTGGTGCAGGGCAGCTTCCTGCCGGAACCGTCACCTTTTATAACGGGGATACTGTACTGGGAACCGGGACCTTTCAGGAGGACGGCCGGTGCAGCGTATTGCTGGAAAATACTGTTGTCGGAAACTCTTATCAGCTGCGGGCAGCGTACACTGCAGTAGAAAATGACTTCTATACGATTTCGGAAGTTTCTTGGGTCTTTGAAAAGACGTCTGCCACACAGCCGCCGGTCCCTACGCCGACGCCCTCCGGAACTGCAGCCGGAGATCAGACAGAGAACCCCGGCACTACGAGTGCGCCTGCTACAGAGCAGCCCGGTGCTTCTGATACAAAGGATATCAAAAAGATATTAGAGTATGTGATCATGATTACCATTATCCTTCTGCTGATTGTGATTATTGTGATCCTGATCCTGCGGGGAAGAAACGGAAAAAAACGCCGCTGGTAAGCCTGGCGCTTAACGCTGCTTTCTGCGGCCAGTCCAAACTTCGGACTGGCCGTTTATTTTTGGCTTATTTTTGTATGTTCCGCAGCTCCGAATTTTTTTCGGTTAAAATGCGCATATACGGTAAAGCATGCACTGATTATAACCAGCGCATAAAAGTTAATGCCGCGGCTCAGCAGCATGCCGGGTAAAATAAGCGCTTCCCCGAAAATCGGAACGTATAAAGCGACAAAGCTATTTTCATTAATTCCGATGCCTCCGGGAAAAGGGAGGATATCTACAGCTAATGCGATTAATATCTGCAGTGTAATGATTTCATAGGCTGAGGTGCCGCTGAGTCCGAAGGCTTTATATACCAGATACGGAATGATAAAAAAACAAAGTCTTTGAAATACTGTGATCAGAAATACATTGCAAAGCACCGATATATGCGTTTTCATGTAATGAGAACCGTAGCGGTATTTTTCAATCGAACGCAGGGTTTTTTCCAGCCGCTTTTCCGGTCTCCGGACGAGTCTGATTCTGCCCAAAAACGGAATTATTTTTTTTACGGCTTTTTCTGCAAGAGAAGGAGAGAAAATTAATACCCCCATCAGAATAACCAGGAAAGCGTTCAGTATAATGCCGATATAAAGAATATATCGGAACGCACCGTCGATATGTGCTGCAATAAAAGCGCCTTTTGTGAGAAAGACAACCAGGCAGAGCAGCACCAGAACCAGCTTGTATACCATTGTAACAACCAGCAGCACCAACGTGGATACTGCAATATCGATTCCGTCCCGTCCCATGTAATAGACCTGCAGCGGCTGCCCGCCGGAGGCAGAGGGCGTAATGGAGGAAAAGAAAAAACCAATAAACGAATATTGGATACACCGAGTGAAGGGCACAAAGCATTTGAACGACTTCATCAGATATTTAATGATTACAGATTCACTGCAAACAAAGAAAAACACCATGGCAAGCCCCAGCAGCAGAAGAAAGGGATTCGCTTCCGACATGGTATCAAGAATCTGTGGAATTTCTTGATCTTTGAATAAAATATAACCGGTTCCGCCCAAGAGAAGGAGAATGAATAAAGTATTCAGTGTATACTTTATCCGCCTTTTGCGTTTTTTCATTTTATCAGCCCAACGACGCCGCCGTTCACTGTCGCGGTGCATGCTTTCTTTTTTCAAGGCGTCTCCTTTCAAAAATACTGTAAGTTACGCGGTAAAGCCTTGCCTTTTTTACAATCAGCCACATCAGCTCCGCAATCAGAATCCCACCGAAAATATCGACAACATAATGCTGCTTGACGACCTGTGTGGAGACACAGACCAAAATGGCGAAAATCAAGGAAAATACGCGGTATGCGGCAGAAATCTGTTTTTTGCCCCGTACGCAGATATAACAGACCCAGCTGAGCAGACAATGCATGGACGGGAATAAATTAACGGGCGTGTCCACACTGAATACATAATTTATGAGTTTTTCGGAAAAAGTATGCGCGATCAATTCCGGCCGCTCATAGGTGGTGGGAAATACAATAAATATGACGGCGCATACGAGATAACAGAGCAGTGCGCATGCTGTGACTGCATAGAAATGTTTCCTGCCGGCCTTTGATGCCAGCAAATAGTTGATAATCCAAAACGCGTAGCTTCCTAAATAAATATAAATAAACCAGGGAATCAGTGGTACCGCGCGGTCAAAGGCTGTTGTCAGATCGTGTGCATGAAAGGACGCGGTGATTGCTTTTGTGCCGTAATATGTTAAGAACTGCAGCAGAAAAACAATGCTGAGAGGCAGAAAAATATATCTATTTTTTTTAAAATAATTGATCATTGCTCTCATTTTGATTCAAGGGCATTCCGGACGGACCTCTCTTGTCCGTATCATCGTTTTATAATAAATAGCAGCCCTTTTTCCGCATCTCCTTTTCCTGAGTCTCCGGCCAGACGGATACCTGTACCTCTCCGATATGCATTTTACGCAGAAAATACATACACAGCCGCGATTGCCCGATGCCGCCTCCGATGGTGTAGGGAAGCGTGCCGTTCAGAACCGACCGGTGAAAGGGAAGCTGTGCACGGTCTTCACAGCCGGCCTTTGAGAGCTGTGCGGTCAATGCCGCGGCATCCACGCGAATGCCCATGCTTGAGATCTCAAAAGCAATATCCATAACAGGATAATACAGTAAAATATCACAGTTCAGCGTCCAATCGTCATAATCCGGAGATCTGCCGTCGTGTTTTATGCCGGAACGGAGCGTATCACCGATTCCGATCAGACAGAGTGCGCCGCATCGGCGGGTATAAACATTTTCCCGCTCTTTCGGAGATAGGTCAGGATACAAATCCTCCAATTCCTGTGCAGTAATATATGTAATCTTGTCCGGCAGCGCATATTCCTGATATTGCGGAGCCAATTTCGGGAAAGTCCGGAGTACTTCCTTTTCCGTCCGCTTTAACACTTCGTAAATGGCATCCACGGTCTGCCGGAGTGTTTCAGGGGTACGGTCTTCCTTGGCAATTACTTTTTCCCAATCCCATTGATCGACATAAACAGAATGCAGAGCGTCGGTAATTTCATCTCCCCGAATCGCGTTCATATCCGTATAAAGGCCTTCTCCGGGAATAAAGCCGTATCTGCCTAAGGCATATCGCTTCCATTTTGCAAGGGACTGGACGATCTGGACCTCCTCGCCGGTTTCCAGAAGATCGAATTGCACCGGCCGTTCCGTACCGTTCAGACAATCATTGAGTCCGGATTGCGGCGGGACAAACAACGGCGCCGTCACCCGCATCAGATGCAGCGCTTTTGCAAGCGCATCTTCGAAATAGTCTTTCACATATTTTACGGCAGCTTGTGTTTCCCGTATATCTAAAACGGAATGGTACATCCTATCCGCTCCCTTCTCAAAAAAAGTTGTGTCTTTTTTATGACACTCTTTTCAGTATACTTGAATTCTCTTATTTGCACAATAGTTTTTTCCAAAACACGCACAGCAGAAGAACGCGGCATCAGGATACGGGCGTACGGATTGGCAGGATCTCAGGCGATCAATCTTTCGCAGTTTATCAATTTTATCCTGTTGTTGGCGCTATTGTTGTTGGCGTTATTTTTTAATACGCAGGCAGAAACGATATTGACAGAAAGTTGGTAATTGCGTACAATAAACAAGTGAAAAGTTTGCCGTATTCACGGTATGGTTAAGGAGGAAGTATTATGTTTTGTCAATCTTGTGGAAGAGAGATTCCCGATGGCTCCGTGTGTCCGTGTCAGCAGCAGGCACAGCCCCAGCAGGGTCAGCCCCAGAATCAACAGGCTGCTCCGCAGTATCAGCAGCAGCCCTATCAGCAGCAGCCCCAGTATCAGCAGGGCCAGCCGTATCAGCAGCCCTACCAGCAGGCCGCCCCGACGGATAACAGAAAGCTGTACAGCATTTTAGCATATATTGGGATTCTCTGGATCGTCGGTCTGTGCGTGCGGGAAAAGAATGATCCGAGAGTTCGCTTTCATGTTGGGCAGGGGATTATTCTTACGATTGTATATACAGCTGCAAGTATTGTTGTAGGAATTATCACTGCAATTTTAAATGCCGCTCTGAGAACGGAAATTACAATCATGGGACTTGGTACCGGTTTATATGAGTCTTCTGCTGCGGCAGGCATTATTTCAGGCATTTTATGGTTTGCTATCAGCGCAGGCTTCTTTGTTCTGATGATCATCGGCATTATGAATGTTCATAAAAATCAGGATAAACCCTTGCCGGTTATCGGAAAATTTGCTTTTTATAAATAATCCATACTGATTCGCAAGCTTACAAAACAGGGCTCTGCCGTATGCGGGAGTCCTGTTTTTGCATCTTCATAAACCAGGCTGCTTTGGTTCCGGACGGAACGTTCCTTCTATCGGAAAGCGGCCTGAATCCGGACCATTTCCGACCGGCTGCCTGTCCGGATCGGATATCCCCAGGTGCCGTAGCCGGAACTAACAATGATCTGAAAATTTCCGTCCTGCATATGTCCATAGCTGACATCGTATATCATAGAAGTCACAAGATTCGCGGGAAATAACTGGCCGTGATGGGTATGTCCGGAGAGCTCCAGGTCCACCTCCATCTCTTTTGCCTTAGCAAGGCCCGTCGGGCGGTGTGACAGCAGCAGAACCGGCCGGTCTTTTTCCGCGGAGGAAAGCAGCTTCGAGAGCGGCGCTCTCGGTTCCGGTCCGCGGGGATCATTTCTGCCGGCAATATAGAAACAATCGGCAACTTCAATCAGCGTATCATGAAGCAGCGTGATATTTGCCCTTTTATAAATTTCATCAGAAGAAAGATCCTGCTTTGTATGAAATTCATGGTTGCCGTCCACTGCGTAGACACCGTATACCGCAGAAAGGGCAGATAACTTTTCCGCTGCGTATGCGCGAAGCGCGGCAGGCGTATTTTCATTTGCAACAAGCATTGTAAATTTTGAAAACATATCAGTTATCCTTTGTACTGAATCCGATAAAGTATCGTATACAGATCGCTGCCGGTGATTACGGCATATGACTGAATCGGGTTTGGCAGCGGCCCGGCCTGCTCCGCGATGGTGTAGAGGTTCAGTTCTGCCCGTGCCTGCTGATAAGCAGCCGCATCGGCAAAACGGAAAGCAATATACGGGGCGCGGACGGCCGCGGCTTCAAGCAGCGCGGCGCCGATGGCTTTTTCCGCCGCAGCCTTATGATAAGCCGAAAAGAACCGTTCTTCTTTTACAAAATAATTACTCTCTGAAGAGGTGCAGGCGGGCAGAGGATACAGGGTCTCCGTAATGGACCGGCTCCGCCGGATGTCCGCTTCCGTAACATTTAAATAATCATAGCAGATAAAATCCTCGTAGCCGCCTTGAGAAAAAACAGGGTCGCCCCAGGTGACATCCGTATGATACCATTTCCCGGAAATACAACTGATATTCCACGCATGGCCGACTGAATCCTTTTCAGTGATTCCGGTTACATACAGACAAGGAATTCCGGCCCGAAGCATTAAAAGCTGATACGCCTTGGCATAGCCTGAACAGACAGCCTTGCCGTCAAGGAATACGCCTGCGGCAGTGTAGCAGCTGTCGGAAATCGAAGCAGAGGCATAGTCCGTATGCAGAATAATCCATTCGTACAGTATTTTTGAGACTTCATATTCATCTGCGCCGGAAGGGACGGACTGCAGAATTTCATTAATCATTCTGTCGATTTGTTTTTTTTGTGCAGTTAAAATATCTTCTGCAGCCGTCAGTTCGAGCTGAATGGAGGTTACGGTAAGGGTATCAGGCTGATAGCGCCAGCGCAGTTCATTTGTATACCAAAATATTTCCGGATAGTCATATCGTACACAGTCGACAACCTTTGTAACTTTATCCCGCAGAGCCTCTGGGCTTTGTGCAGAAAGCTCCGCGGATATGACGGTTTCCATATTCAGCATGGCGTCGCGGATCTGGCCGTAAGCCTTTTTTTCATCGGGGAGCAGCGTGCGGGAAAGATACTCCCTGCTGTTTTTTATTGGAGAGGGTTCCTGATGAGGATTGGCAGAGGCCGTTGGTTCGGGAGCGGATGTCGTGTTTCCGGCAGAAGACCCGGCAGGTGTCGTAGCCGCGCCTTGAGGGGTTCCGCTTCCGGAGCCGCTGTGTACGATCTGTTCTGTGGGGCGGTGGCGGGGGG
>USLW01000024.1 GCA_900555605.1 uncultured Clostridium sp.
CGGCTTCCGGGGCTGGGGAACGGTCATTCCGATCCGGTCCGGAAGCCGCACAAACTATTATTGGCTTACCTTTGACCGCAACAACGGCAGCGACTACCAATGGAGCTATGGTAATCTTTACGGCTTTTTAGCTGATGCGCAATCCTAACCACTCTTTAAAAGAACGAGAGGCCCTCGGCCATTGAGGGCCCCTCATTTTTTCGTATGACGGGCATATCAATGCTCTGTGGAGAAAGTCTATCGAGGCGCAGTTACCGACGGACTCAGAAGCAACTCCCAAGATTTACATCGCCGGGTGCAGGCGAGAAGAAGACTGGCTGCCAATTTTATAGAAGGATGGAGCATGACTATAAAAACGGAGAAGATAAGCTAAGTGAAGAACAGCTGTTTCGCTTAGAGAAATTTAGATAAACAAAATCCCGTTTATCAGTCGTTGATTAATTGCACCTTTTGCCTTTTTGATTCTTGCTTTCGCTCTATTAATAGATGTTTATTTTATGCATAACGTACAAAAAACAGCGGATATTTTGTGCATAAATTACATTATATTCAACCGAAAAATGTTCTATAATTAAAACAGCATAAAAGAAATGATTTCTATAGAAAGCGGTGATATCGTCTTATGAAGCAGAAAGCGACGTTAAAAGAGATTGCGGAAATGAATCATACCTCGGTCTCAACCGTTTATAATGCGCTGCACAGCAGCAGAAGCATTGATCCTGATCTGAAGGCCAGGATCCTCGATACAGCACAGATGCTGAACTATTTTTGCCAGACCAAAAAATCTGAGATATCCTTATTAAAATGCAGAATTGCAGCAATTATACCCTCTAATCCGATCTATTTTTGGTCAGAGGCAAGGAAGGGAATACAAGAAGCTATAAATAATAAAGATATCTGTCTGAAAATGTTTGTTTATACGAATATTGATACTGATAACGATTTCCTGTTTTCTTTAGAACAAGCAAAAGAGATGCATCCAGATGCTTATATCATTGTTCCCCCCTGCAGCGAATCATCAAAAAGAGCAATTAGCAATCTCAGTAAACCAGTCGTATTTTTAAATGAATATCTGAATGTTGAAACCGGAAGCAGTACTGGTTTTATTGGTGCGGACGCTTACTCGGACGGACAATTATTTGCGATTGCATGCGGAGATTTTTTACGGAAATACCCGCGGATTCTAATTGTGCACGGAGATAAAAATAATTATATGGTACAAAAACGGAAGCAAGGCTTTTGTGATTATCTCCCTGCTGATTCCGCTGTCGTCGGTGAAATCAGACAGGAATCAAGCCCCGTCATGGCTGCAAAAATGGCACAGCGTATTAAAAAAGAGTATGTATATAAAGAAAATATATTGAAATTTGACTGCATTTTTGTAGCAACAGGTCTTGTGCCACAGGTATGCCTTACATTGAAAAAACTTAATTTTAACGTACCCTGTATTGGATGCGAGAAACCAAGAACCAATTCTCAATACATACGGGAAGGCTTTATTTACGGGGAATTAGTGCAATCCATCAGAGAACAGGGCGATCAGAGCGTCAGCTACGCGCTCCGTATGATAAACGAAGAGGAGACAAAGAACAAAAGCATTACAATTCCATCGAACATCTATATTTACGAAAAAAAGTGATCCTGTACGGAAAGCCGGCAAATTTTTCAGCATAACCTGCCGGAAAATTGCAGCAATGATATCTGCAATTTTCCGGCATTTCTTAAAATGCGCTGCTTTTATTTATCATTGTACAACATACACAAAACAATACAATAAAATTTGTATATAAATGATATTATTAAAAAAAATCCTGTTGTTTATTATATAAGAAAATCCCGCGTTCCATATGCAGTAAAAGGATTGCGTTTTAAATGCATACGAGGTGACGCGGAAACCGTTGAAGGAGGGGCTTGTATGAGAATACGTACAAAAAAAAGAACAGGATTTTATTTGGGTATCGTTTTTGCTGTCTTACTTGTTGTCACAGCGGCACAAAGTGTAGGTGCGTTTGAAGAGGCACAATACTTTGAGGATGATTATGAAGACGGTAAAATGAATTATTTTGATTATTACAACTGGGATTCGCTGGAAGAAGACGGCAATACTTATATTTGTTTGCCGCTGTCATTTACAGGAATCGACAAGCTCGAGCTGGATTACGATTATACGGATATGGATGTTATGTTCGATGTACGGCTTGATTCCGTGAATTCAGAGGTTGATGCAAATTTCGGAGTGTCCTTGAGGCGCGGAAACGAAGGAAACGATCAGTTTGACGTAGCGTATCAGCCGCTGGCAAAGCTGCTTCGGATCCGATTATATGAAGGCGGAACGCCATCTGATCTTGCAACGGCTGAATTTGAAATGGAAACAGGGAAATGGTATAACATGGGGATTCGTTTAAAGGGAAGTCAGATTGAATGGTATATCAATGGAACACTTACCGTTTCCGCAGAAAGTGATGCGCTTGACAGCGGAACCTTTTTAATTGCAACTTATAACGCGGCAGTCTCACTGGACAATGTAAAGATTGCAAAAGTGGATTATTTAAATATGGCCAACGGCGAATATGTAACAAGAGATCCTGCCACCGCAACACCTGCGGTTACAAAAAAACCGTCTCCTACCGCAGTGACTTCCCAAGAACCGGCTGCGTCCGCAAAAACAGATGCACCGAGCGCGAATAAGACAATACAGCCGACAGCCGGCGGCGCCGTTTCTGATGAAGGCGGAGATGTGGGTACAATTGTGATGATCATCGTGATTGCTGCCGCAATTGTGATCATCGGAGCCGTGGTCGTAATCATATGCAGAAGAAAGGGCCGGAATCCCAATGAGAAACAATAAAAAAATCGGAATGATACTTTGTACTTTGGCTTTTTTATTAATATGTATATCTATATTTATGAATGTGGGGAAGAGAACAATGGCATCTGCAAATCATCTTGATTTTGAGTTTACTTCAGCAGAATCAGCGGAAGGCTTTACTGCCGCAGCCGGAAATGTCTCGTGGCAGGCAGGCGAGCTGATTTACCGAATTACAGGAGCGGGATCAAACCTGACCACCTGTGAAATCAATGCGCCCAAAGGTACGCGTTACAGTGCGCTGCTGTCTGTTAGGAACACGATTCGGATCCATTTAAAGAATGATACCGGCGCGTCCCGGGTCCGGCTCAGCTTTATTACGAGCAATGATAGGACGTATAATAATCAGAAATCGAAAGTGTTTGAAATTCAGCCCAACAGTGACTATACGACATATTATTTTAACCTGTCCGATTTAAGGTATTGTACGAACTACCTAAAGGGCTTCAGGCTGGAGCCGATGGATGCGGAAGACGGAGAAATACGGATCAAATCCATTTCCTTTGAAAGAGAATTTAAAATACAAAGCACAGAGTCTGAAGGAAGCGTTGACTCCTGTACAGCAGACGGAAGCGTGATTACCATCCGGGGCAGCGTTCCGGAACGAAATAACGGAAAAACCATTGCTGTATATGAGTCCCCGGTAACAAACTATACGCAGTCTCTTGCCGGACTGACAAAATTAGCGGAAGCAGCGGCGGCGGACGGACATTTTACTATTGAGATACCCTATATGAACGAAAACGTCACACGCCTGAGCACGCTGTTTCTTGCCGCCGTCGAAAATACACCGCTGGGGCCGTGGTTTCGGGTGGAAAATTATCAGGACTTCACAGATAATCCGTATGCGTTTACACTAAAGAATATGGAGGTATCTGTAACGGAAGCGCGGTTCGGAGCAAAAGGAGACGCATATACGAATGACAATGAGGCAATTCAAAAGGCCATCGACTATGTCTCACAGCAGGGCGGCGGAAGAGTGATCATACCCGGAGATCCGTCAAACCCATACGGCAGGAGATATATTGTTACAAATATAAAAATGAAAAGCAACGTTGAGCTTCATATTGAAGAGGGTGCGGTGCTCTGGCAGTCCTCCCGCGTTTCTGATTATGCTTATTCGGTGGCGCTGGGACATGATGTAAACATACCCGGCGTAAATTGGGCCCATGCAGCATCCTGCCATAACATGCCGCTGATCCAGGGAGATCGCGTATCCAATGTGAAAATCACCGGAAAGGGCATCCTTCGCTCATCGGATCAGGGCGGTGAAAATGTCGATGGGCTTTCCGGCGATTCTCTGCGTGTGAATTGTGATCAGACCATCCACTTGGTCCCCATTGGATTTTACAGATGCAGCAATGTGGAGATTAGAGACGTACAGCTGAAAAGGACAAATAATTACCATATTAATATGCGGACTTGTACAAACGTATATATCGCGAATGTATTTATGGATGAAGTCGGATGTGTAAGCGGGGATGGCATTTCCGCCACTGTGGGCACCAAAAATATGGTAATCGACCGCTGTTTCCTATATTCAAACGATGATGCGGTAACGATTTGTTCAACTTATAATGACCCGCGCGGCCTGGCCTGGTGGTTTGCAGACCCGGAGGGAGACAACTGCATTGATCATCTGGTGGTCCGGCACTGCAATCTGTATGGCGGTCATGGTATTACGTTTATCACCTGGGGAACCGATAATCCTGATTTATCTATGCAGGAAATCAAAAATATTACGGTTTATGATAATGTTTTAAACGGCAGCGCCTGCAGCGTTGGCTCCTGGGGTGATAACCCGTATTACGGAAGACCCTTTGACGGAAGCGAGACAGACGATTATTCACCGGTTAAGAACGTGCGGATATATGACAATATTTATATGAAAGCAGCTGACGTCAGCCCCGTGCTGTGCACCGACATCATAACTGATTGCGGAATCTGCAGTGCAAAGGATTTTTTATACGGAGATTTTGAGCGTCCCAATGGAGAGACGGGTTGGACCGCCGGACTGTCAAACTGGCAGTATGATAAAGGAAACGCAAGCCAAGCGCCGGTTGCGGGGACCACAGTGGGTACGGTTGAAAAAGGCTCCGTGGAAAAGGGTCAAACAGGGTATGCGGGTTATCTGAAGACTCCGGGAAGACTCTATCAGGGCTTATATATGATTGAAGGCGCGCATACCTTTACCGCTGATGTTTATCTTGAAAAAAAGGGTTCCGCAAGGCTTTTCGCAGTTGATTCTCTAACAGGGGCGCTGCTTGCGGAAACAAAAATCAGCGCGTCGAAGCAATTTAAAACCGTCCGTCTTTCTTTTACATGTCAGGAAAGAACAAACTGCTATATCGGAATTGAGCTTTTATCAGAAGGCGCCGTATATATTGACAATTGTACGGTTTCCTCCCAGGAAATGAAATATCCGCAGTATTTTCTTGTTGATTTTGATGAAAATCATTTTGACTGTTTTGAATACGCCCGTTGGAATAAGGTTACGGAGAATGAGAATACTTATATTTCTTTGCCTTCGTATTTAGGCGGCATATTTAAGCTGCAGCCGGATTATACCTACAGCGACTGTGAAATTAGCTTTTCTGTTATGCTTAACAGCGTAAATTCCACAAGGGATGCCAATTTCGGCTTTTCTTTAAGACGGAATAACGGGGGAAACGATCAATATGACATTCATTATAATCCGATCAGCCGGGTACTGAATATCCGGCGGTTTGAAGGCGGGAACCCGAAAGTTTTGTTTTCCGAGCCTTATACGATGGAAAGCGGCTGCTGGTATCAGGTGAAGGTTATAATCGAAGGCGGTAAACTCGAGCTCTACATAGATGATGTACTGACGGCATCTGTTCTTGATGCGGACCCGCTCCCGGAGGGAGAGGCATTTATCTGTACCTTTAATAATTCGATTGCCTGTGATAATGTCAAATTTGCAAGAATCGGAGGCGGGATCGACGAGGATCCGCGCAAGAACATAAAGATAGACGGAATGGATGTGCACAAAGGCGCAGGTACAAAAACGCCCCTGCCGCTCTATATTGCCGGCGGAATTTTGGCCGCGCTTGCTGCCGGCGGGGTCCTCTATATTGCCGTTACGGGGAAAAAATATAAAAAATAAATAATTGATAGAAGGAAAAGTTCCTAAATAATAGGATTTTAATGTAAAATTTGTTTTTGCCCCAAAAAGGAGTTTTGAAAAAACCGGAAGCTGTCGGATTTTAAAATTGAGAAAGGATGAAAATGATTATGAAAAAAGCCTGGAAGTTATTATCGATTCTTTTTGTGTTTATGGCCGTGCTTTGTTTTGCCGTTCCGTGTCCGGCATACGCGGCGCAGAGTCCGCTGTCCATTGATTTTGAAGACGGAACCTTTGCTTCCTTGGGAACTGCCGGGATTTGGAGAATTGCCGAAGAAAACGGCAACAAATTTGCAAAAACCGAGGAGGATCTGGGATTGGTGGTGACAAGATTGATTATCGGCACGGACATTGCGGATTTTGATATTGCATTTGATGTTCTGCTGAAGCAAACAAACCATGTCGAAGGAAAATTCGGTATATCCGCGAGAAGATCGGAGGGGGGAAATGACCAATATGATATCTTTTATAATTCGACCTATGAATATTTCGATATCAAAGAATACTGCGGCGGTGACAACGGGACGCGGCTGGGCGTTTATCAGGAGCCGGAGAAGGTCAAGATTGAGCAGGGACAATGGTATACAATCGGCGTTCGCATCAAAGAGAATACAATCTCCTGGTATCAAGACGGACAGCTGGTGCTTTCCGTAACAGATGCAGAAAACCCGCGGGCAGCCGGAGAACTGCAGCTTTATGCATATGCGGCGGGGATCTGTATTGATAATATCAAGTACGGCGCCGCGGAATCCATTAACATGGAGACCGGCGAATTTGTATCCGACCCCATAAAACCGGATACCAATCCGAATACGAATCCATCCGATACAAATCCTCCGAAAACGGAAAATCCGCCTGAAACCGCAGATTATGGAATTTCTGCAGCAGCAGTCTCCGTACTTCTGGTCAGTGCCATGCTGATTGCGAAAAAGAGATATTCGATAAAAAGGGGCATTTTATAAGTACCGAATGAAAAGTCCCTACTGTCCGGCCGGTTCCTCCGATAAAAAACGGTTTGGTTCCGGCCATTTTCATCTGCAAATTTTCGAATAATTGCAGATAAATCCTGCAGGCATCGTCATCCAATTCAGCTGTTTATTGATTTCCCGAACTTCATCATACTGCTTTTGAATAATGATTTGCTCCTGATACGCATTTTTCTCCAACGGAAAACCAAAATAACGTTTCAGCTATGTGTCCGCTGCCTCCCGCGCGGGGACCGCACAGTTTGTGCATATTCCTGAACAAGTTTTAATGATGTTTCTCCGCGCCCGGCATTTTATACTTATGATAAACAGCAAGCTGAACAGGAGTGTGAATGGCGGATGTCTGAAATAAACAAAAGAAAAGTGATACCTGTCTGCGTGATCATTGCGGCCGCCTGCATATTAATTGCCGCTGTCTTTCTATTTCTATGGAAAAGCGCCCGGCCTGAAAAGACGGAGCTTCCGAAAGCGCAGCTGATCCATGATGCGGAAAAGAAAACCGTTTCTTACCGCGGGGATGCGTACACAGTCGTAATTGATTATAATCTCAAATTTCAGATTGCCGAATATATTGTCAATCAAAAAAATATTCTGGCGGAAGACCGGGGAATTTGTGTTGGAATCGATGTTCTGGATACAGGAGAGACCTTTTCGGAAAAGGTGGGATCCCTTTCCGGTTATGATTTTACCAGCCTGCAGCTTGATCAGGATCCCGTGCTCGAATTGAATGAGGACGACATTTCGGCAGCTTTTACGTTTGAATCGCCCTATACGAATGAACACGTTCTGATTCACTTTAAACCGGAGGGCATCACGCTGACCTGTACCAGAACCTTTAAAAATGATTGTAAGGTAATCGGTCAGGCGTATCCGTCCGTAAATCTTGAACAGGATGCCATTGAAAGCATCCGCTGGGCTCGTTCCGGCGCAAGCTTTTGGATCGGAGGAAAAGCAGCGGATGTGAAAAATTATCTTTGCGCAGGTGCGCAATATGCTCCGGAAACGAACATTAAGCGCGCTATGGAGGACATCTGCTTTACGCTTTTATCCGGAGAACAGGACGGAATTGCCGTGTCCTTTGCAGGAAGCTTTGCGTCTGCCGCGGAAGCGGAGCAGCAGGACGGGACAGACCACATGCGTCTGTTTGGGACAGAGGTGCAGCGGTATGAGTCAGGTGAACGGAAGCATTTAGAAATGAATGTATTTTTAGCATCGGATTCAAAAAATACACTGCGCTATCTTACGGGTACAAAGGAGGGCTGGCCCAGCATAGGACATGGATCGGACGAATACAGCTGGAAACAGACGGGGCGGGTAAGACTTCAGGGTTATCGCGCGTTTTCTGCGGTTAAGGCAGTAAAAGGCACGGTGAATACGGTCTCCTTCCAAATCTGTCCGCAGCAATACGGCGATTATTATGATCTCGGAGATCTCAACGGCGTGGATGAGGTGCTGCTGTCGCAGATCCTGCATGATTTTTCCCGCACCATGATCATGGATTATGATCTCGGTGCAGTTGCAGAGGCGCCGGGTATCTGGTTTGAGCTGCCGCCGCTGGAACAGCACTGGATTACAAACATCTATGGGGTTCTAAGGGATGATGCCGCTTTAGAGACACAGATGAATGCAATGCGCGTGATCCGGGATAAGCTCCAAGCAGCGGACGGACATCTGCTCAGCGCGTATCCGTATGTATCCGGCAACAGCTGGGGCCATAATTACGCAGACATGGGAACTGCATATATTCTTTCTGTCTGCGGGCTGTACAATCTGACAGGAGATCGGGCGTTTGCCGATGAAATGCGAGTTTCTATGGAAAAGGCATTGGCGTATCAATATGAAACGTATTTGGATCCGTCAAAATACGTCTGCACGAACATGGAACGAAGCGGAACAAAAGCAGAGCCGTCTTACAGCGATTATTGGGAACACACAAGAGGCGGCTATAACGGCTACACAACGGTTCTGTATTACGACGCGCTGCGGGCAATGGCAGATATGGAACGCCTTGTATACGGAGACAGCACAAAAGCAGACGGATACGATCAGCTTGCCGGAAAAATTCGGAAGGGCTTCAATGAAGTATTTTGGGATGAGGAACATCAGACGTTCCTGTATTTTACCGGATCTGTCAATACAACATATCTTCCGGTTTTGAGCGCGCTGCTGAAGACGGATATTGTGCCGAAGGAGAAGGCGGCGGCCGCATTTCTGGAATATGAGCGGCAGTGTGCGGTATTTGATTTAAAGTTCCATCCCATGAATGTCTATGACCTGTACAGCTGGAACAAACCCTGTACCTATACGCATTCCAATTTGGGGATGGACGGCGGGTGGTACGGCTGTTCTGACGGCGATTATTACGCCGGATTTCCGATTTACGGAGACCGTACGCTGCTGGAACGCTACATCAACCATTTTACCGATCTGTTCGAGATCACGGGATTTTCCGGTTATCAGGCATATCAGCGTGACGGTGTAACGCCGGCTCAGAATTACGGTACCAGCTCATTCCCGACACACGCGGCGCCGGTATGGGGGCTGTATACGTATGGGTACGGCTTTCAGCCGGCCTGTGACAGCTTGCGTATTGCGCCGTTTATCAGCGAGAACATGGCTGGCTCTTCCGTAAAATACAGGTGGAGAGGCACGGATCTTACGGTAACGTATGATTCTCTGTATTCTTTTACGGTAGAAACCGCAACCCTGCCGGCAGATATCTATGTCTGTTTTCTCAATCAGACTGCCGGCAAGGACTATGAAATCACAATCAACGGAACGAAACAGACTGTCGCGGCGGATCAGAACGGTACTGCGGCTGTTAGAATCGAAAATACCGGCAGGACTGCAGTTACGCTTACCAATCCCGATCCGGAAAACCGCTCGCCGGCCGGCACGAATCTGGCAGCAGGCAAACCGGCGGCCTGCTCGTCCACCTATTTTGCTGATTCCGTTATTGATTACTGGTCCGTCTGCCTTACCGACGGCAGCACGGAATCCGGCTTCTGGAGACCGGCGAATGAGGACACGGATCCGTATATTCGAGTGGCGCTGGGCAGGTCCTATGCTGTTGCTGAGATTTCCTGTGTATTAGAAAAAGAAAGGGAATATCGATATGTGGTTGAGGGGACAAACGATCCGCGTCTGGAGGCTTGGTCCGTGCTGGCAGACCGCAGGAGCGGAAAGCTATGCGGAGGAGAGAAAAAGCTGACGGAAACGATCTCCGGCACATACAGCTATATTCGCATCACATTTATCGGCGGACAAAATGTGAGCGTATCGGAAATCTGCATTTCTTAATAACTGCATATCCGAAAAAATATATATTATTGATTATTGAAAGGGGAAGGAAACATGTTAAAGGGTTTGAAAAAATGGTTTGTGTTCTGTTTTGTGCTTGTTCTGGCATGTGTATGCGGAATCGGCGCGGTTTCTGCGGCGGATGAGGCGCTGGTCTGGGATTTCAGTGAAGGGATCGAAACAGATGGCAGCGGCGCGCAGGTTTGGGAGGGCTGTCATCCTAGTGTAGCCGCGCTCAGGTTTGACGAGACGGAAGGCGCGGCAAAAATCAACGTTTATTCTATCAGTTATTTGGGCGGATCGAATTTTTCCACCAGATTCTGGAACAATCAACTGAAGGTTCCCGTATCAGAGACACAGAACCGGTATGTAAAAATCAAGCTAAAGGTGGACAGCGATGTAAATGCTTATCATTTTACAAAAACCCAGCTGAAGCTGCAGTGCGCCGGAGACGCTACCGCCTCCGCACAAATCGGTACCTGGTTTGAGACCCTGAACGGACAGGACGATTATGTAGAGGTCATCATCGATATGGGATTTACGGAAGAAAAGGAATTGAATATGCTGCGGCTTGATATTATCGCCGAGGAATCGGGGGACGGTAACACCGGAGCAGCAGGCTGGATGTATATCAAATATATCGGATTATTCGACACGTTGGAAGAAGCGGAGGCTTACGGTAAAGAGACGCCTGTACCGCCCACTACGCAGCCCGCGGATACGACGCCTGTGCCGACAGAGCCCAATCAGGAAACCGGCGACAGCACACTTACTTTGGCAGCTATTTGTATTGCGCTGGCAATGGGCGGCACCTGCCTGTATATACACAGAAAGCGCAGCCGGGCCTAAGCTGCGGAGGCCAGCCGCTGAAAATTTGTAAAGGCAAAGAGATAAAACAGACGCTACCCGTAAAATGCGGCAGAGTCTGTTTTATTCATTCTGTATTGTCCCGGGGTCATTTCCGTCACCTGCTTGAACATGCGGATAAAGTTGTTTGTATCATGAAAACCGGTTTGCTGGCCGATTTCTTTTACGGATAAATTCGTATTGTAGAGCAGATTGCGGGCTTCTGAAATGCGCTTGAGCAGATGATATTTTTTCGGCGTATAGCCGATGGCGTCGCGGAAGCTGTGAATGAGATAGGCCTCGCTGATAAAAAAGCGCGCGGACAGCTCCCGCATAGTGAGGTCCTGCTGATAATGCTGCTCAATATAGTCCCGAATTTTGTAGACCATCTCATTGACTGGTTTTTCCTGGATCGGGAAGCATTGCGGCCGCTTGCGGAACAGTGTGACAAATAGCTGATTCAGATAATTTTTGATCATTGCGGAGCAATAGAAGTCGTTTCCGTAATATTCTTTATTGATGCTGTCCAAATAAAAGGTGACTGTTTCGGCGAATTCCGAGACATCAATACAATGGACAAAGCTTGCCGGCCGCAGCGTAAAGATAGAGGACAATTTATAGTCGTCGATATGTGTCTTTAAATACGTATCTTCGATATGGAAGCCGTACCGCGCATAGGGAAAGCGCAGCGGCACCACCTTATGGGACTCGATATTGCTAATGAAAATCAGCGTATTTTTTCCTGCCGTATACTGCTTATTCATGATCCGGATATCAATCAGTCCTTCCGTGACGTACATAATTTCATGAGAATTTACATGCATATGCGTCGGACATTGGAAGGTATCGGCATCAATTGTACGTTCGTACCAGGAGGCGCAAACCGGATCGGTCATTTATCATCATCCTTTGATATTCTGATATGAAAAATATCAGATAATAGAGATTTCTGTATAAAATTTAGCACAGAATACAGTTTGCGTCAATCTGGGGGCATTCATGCGCCCCGCGGCAGATTGAGCAGCATTGTTTTTAGTGATGAGAGAGCATAATATAATGATGAATTTTGTATGACCGGATTGTTATAATACAAAGGAATGAATCTGTAACTAAAATGACAGAAAGGTGGAAATGAAGATGAAATACGGAAAAACAGCGGTTATTTTGGTTTTGATATTCTGCTTGGCGGCTTGCGGAAGGCTGATCTCTTACGGAGCGGACGATGAGACGGTTTGGAATTTTGATCTTGACGGAGAGGTTACGGATTGGAAGGGCGCGCATCCCAGCGCCGCGGATCTGATATATGACAATATTGAGGAAGCCGCAAAGATCAATGTCTATTCCATCAGCTATCTCGGCGGCGGAAATGTTGCCACCAGAATCATGGCAGACGAGCTTGGCATAAAAGTATCTGCCAATGAGAATCGCTTCCTGAAGGTTAGAATGTATGCGGACCCCAGTGTCGCTGCATATCATTTTACAAAAAGCGTGGTCAGAGTCCAGCATGAGGGAGATACGGCGCATACGGAGCTGGGACCCGAAGTCATCGGCGCCGATACGTTTGCGGGTTTGACGGATAATGAAGGCTATATTGAGACAATTATCGATTTGGGATTCCAGGAGGAAAAGACGCTGAATATGCTGCGGGTTGATCTGATTGCGGAGGAAATTGGTTCCGGCAGCGAGAGTAAAATCGGATATCTGTATATCAAGTATATCGGCTTGTTCG
>USLW01000025.1 GCA_900555605.1 uncultured Clostridium sp.
GTTCTCCGATTATCAGCAGAGCAACCGCGCTGATTGCCATGAATCAGCCTTCTCTGGAAAAATTTGAGCCGTTGGTGGAAGCGGACGGCCTGATCATTTTAGACAGCAGTTTAGTTCCGGTCCGGCCGCAGAGAACGGATATCAAGGTGTTTACAATTCCGGCCACGGAAATGGCTTATGAGATGGGAAATGCCACGTATGCGGGGATTATACTCCTCGGGAAGCTGATCGGACAGACCGGCATCGTAACAATCGGAAATTTTGAAGAGGCACTAAGGAGTGTCTTGCCTGCCAGAAGGCACTATATGATTCCGGACGAAATGATTGCGCTGCATAAAGGAATGGAAGCCTGATTTCCCCGCGGAAAATACAAAGGAGATATCTGATGGAACATTATATTGTTGATCTGAAGGATCGATCATATCCGATTCTGATAGGCTCCGGCATTTTAACGGCTGCGGCAGAAACGGCGCTGAACAGCTGCGGAGGAACACCCTGCCGCGTTTGTGTTGCGGGAGATTCTCATGTACGTACGCTTTACAGCCAGCGTCTGGAGGCTGCTTTAAAAGAGACCGGCTTTTCTGTGGTCTCTTTTTCCTTCGAACCGGGAGAGTGCAGCAAATGCCTGCCTGTGCTTGAACAGCTGTGCTCGTTCCTGCTGCAGAATCAATTCGGCAGACATGATATGCTCATTGCGTTAGGCGGGGGCGTCACCGGTGATCTGGTGGGCTTTGCCGCCGCTGTTTATATGCGGGGAATTCCTTATATTCAAATACCGACCTCTTTGATTGCACAGATTGACAGCTCCGTAGGAGGAAAAACTGCTGTGGATTTTGGCGGGGTAAAGAATATATTAGGGGCTTTTCATCAGCCTGCTGCTGTGGTAGCGGATGTCTCCCTTTTAGAGACGTTAAGCAGCCGGGTTCTGCAGGACGGATTAGGCGAGATGGTAAAGTATGCGTTTTTAAAAGGCGGTTCCTTCTATGATAGAACCATGTCTATGGAGCGGCCGGAAGATTTCTATACACAGGCACAGGCCCTTGTATCTGAATGTGTCCTTTACAAAAAAGGAGTAGTAGAACGGGACGAAAAGGAACAGGGTGAACGAATGCTGCTGAACTTAGGGCATACACTTGGGCATTGCATAGAAAGCTACCATCATTATCTCCGATATACACATGGAGAAGCGGTAGCTGTCGGCATGGCAGAAATGCTGCGTTATGCGGTACAGTATCACGGGGCTGATCCTGCGTTTGCCAAAGACGGAATCGCGCTGCTCAGACGGCTGAAGCTTCCAACGGTACCGGATACGGACAGAACTCTGCTGTATGAACGAGTGCTTCATGACAAAAAGGGAAACGGAAAGGAGCTCCGGATCGTGGTACCGTTTGCACCGGGCGACGTACGGATTCTGCGTATAGAAAAAACGCTTTTTTTAGAACAAGTGAATCAACTGCAGCAAGATTGGTGAAGGATAGGTGGAAGCGGCGTGGGAGAATATTGCATTTATGACAGAATTATATTTATCGGTATGCCTTGTTCGGGAAAATCTTCGATTGGAAGGTCCGTGGCACAGTATTATGATTATGCATTCATTGACATGGATGATGAGATCGTAAAAAAGGCCGGCATGTCCGTAGAAGAGATTTTTGCACAGCTGGGGGAAGAAAAATTTCGAGAAATAGAAACAGCCGTGGCGCATGATTTGAAAAACAAAAAGAAAGCGGTCATTGCCACCGGCGGCGGAATTGTAACGCGGCCGGACAATATGAAGCTGTTTCAGCAGGAGGGGAGCTTTATTATATTTATTCACCGCGATTTTTTACGGCTTGCTACGACGCCGAAGCGGATTATGGATAAACGTCCGCTGCTGAAAAGTACCAGCTATGACAAATTGCTGGCGCTTTATCGGGAATATGCGGATTTTGAAGTATCAAACGACAGAAATAAAGAGGATGCAATTGCGAAGATCGTTCGTATCATTTTTAGAAAGAGTGCGCAGCTGGAATAGATCGGTAAGGAGAATGCGATTATGAAGATATTGGTGATCAATGGTCCGAATCTGAACATGCTGGGGATCAGAGAGCCCGCGGTATACGGAAGCCGTACATATGAGGAATTATGTGCATATATTGAAGAAGAGGCTGCTGAAATCGGTGCTTCCGTAGATTTTATTCAGTCCAATCATGAAGGCGTGCTGATTGATGCGATACAGGAAGCATATGGAGAGTATGACGGATTGGTGATCAATCCAGGCGCCTATACGCATTACAGCTATGCGATTTACGATGCGCTGAAATCGGTTGGAATTCCTGCCGTAGAGGTTCATCTCAGTGATATCCGCAATCGGGAAACGTTCCGCGCTACCTCCGTTACCGCACCGGCCTGTGTCCTGCAGATTGCGGGCCGCGGGTTTCAGGGATATGCAGAAGGAATACGCTATCTCACGGAAAGGAACTAATTTATGGGCAAAGGGATGAAACCCGACAAAAGCATCGCGTGTATATATGATATTGACCCGGCGGAGATGCGTACCTTGGGCGTCAAGGGATTTTTATTTGATATTGACAACACCCTGGAAGTCTATGCGGCGCCTTTACCGAGTGCACGGCTGCAGCAGTGGCTTTCGGAATTAAAACGGGAAGGCTTCCGCCTCGGCATTCTTTCAAATGCAAAAATTGTACGTGCAAAGCATTTTGCGGATGGCTTCGATTTTCCCGTGGAATTTGTGGGAAAAGCCGGGAAACCTTTAAAAAAAGGGTTTACGCAGCTGGCTGCTTTGCTGAAGCTCCGTCCTGCTGAAATTGCAATGGTAGGAGATCAGCTTTATACCGATATTTTAGGCGGAAATCGATTTGGCTGCTATACCATTTTAGTCAGCCCCATTGATTTGAGTCGGGAGCCTGCTTTTGTACGATTTAAACGGCTGCTTGAAAAACCGTTTTTATAATCGTTCAGAAAACGGTTTTTTTAGAATAAAGAGACAGGAGGATACGGCGTGCTGGACAGAGTGAACCGCTTACGAGTCTTTTTACAGGAACAAAGTCTTGATGCGGCATTTATTACATCAGGAGAAAATGTGTTTTATTTATCGGGTTTTACCGGATTCGGAGATGCGAGATTATTCATTACTGAAGAAGCTGCGGTTTTGTTAACTGATGCCAGATACGCGCTGCAGGCGGAACAGGAGGCGCCGCTGTTCACGCCGATCATTAAAAGTGCCGTTCATCTTCCCGCCTTCCGGGAACTGGTAGAAAAGCATGGTATCCGTTCGATCGCATTTGAAAATCAAAAAATACTATATTCTGACTATATCCGATATACGGAGTTTGTCCCCGGACTGCGCTGGGCAGGATTGGATCATACAATTGAGCAAATTCGAAACCAAAAGGATATCGGAGAACAGCAGCGGATTCGGGAAGCCTGCAGGATTGCGGCGGACGCCTTCAACGAAACGCTGCCGTATCTGAGAGCAGGGATTACGGAACAGGATGTTGCCTGTGAATTGGAGTATCGGATGCGCAGACGCGGTGCGGCAAAACCGTCTTTTGATACGATTGTTGCTTCCGGAAAACGCGGTGCCATGCCGCACGGAACCGCGTCCGGCAAAAAATTGGAAAAAGGCGACGGAATCACAATGGATTTCGGAGCGGTTTACTGCGGCTATTGTTCGGATATGACGCGGACTGTTTTTTTAGAGGAGCCGGCACAAGAGCTCCGGCGGATCTATGAAATTGTATTAGAGGCTCAGCTGTGTGCAATAAATGGATTTTATGAGGGAATTGCGGCAAATTTACTGGATCAGACCGCAAGGAATATCATTGCCTCCAACGGTTACGGCGCTTGTTTTGGCCATGGGCTGGGACATGGCGTAGGCGTTGAGATCCATGAAGGCGTCAATATCAGTGCCAGAAGTCAGCAGCCTTTGACAGAGGGGATGGTGTTCAGTATAGAACCCGGAATTTATGTTCCTGATCTGGGCGGCGTCCGGATTGAGGACTTGGTAACCGTATCCGGCGGAGCGCTTCAGATTCTGACGGCGGATGCTGCAAAGGATATTTTAATTCTGTAAGTAATTTGATTTATCTTTTACGATACCGGCAGCCTGCCGGCGGTATTCGCCCGGAGTACACTGGTAGGTCTGCTTAAATGTACGGATAAAAAATTCGGTTGACTCATATCCGACCTGATAGCATATTTCATTGATCTGGAGATTTGTTTCCCGCAGCATGGCACAGGCTTTGGTTAATCGAATATCACGCACGATTTTAATAAATGATGTTCCGGTCTGCCTTTTAATCATATTGCCGATGTAGGTTGGTGAATAGTTGAATTGCTCCGCCAGCTCGTTCAGCGTCACGTCCTTATAATGATTCTGTATATAACGAAGAATTTTGTAAATTTCTGATGATTGTGCCACTGCTTTTTTTGAAACAATGGCTTCATGGCTGCGCAGCAACTGGCAAAAAATTGTGCGCAGCAGATTTTCCATAGCCTTCACACTGTATTGCTCCTGTATAATGCCTTCTGTCAAAAACAGATTTATTGTGCTGTGCAGCAGGGCATTTCCTTGGGTGGCGAAAAAAATATAGCTGTTGGAATCTTTCGCGTAAAGAATATGGGAGAAGAAAAGAGACAGTGCCGCATCATCTGTGAAAATGTCAAAAAATACTTCTTTAAATGTACTCTTTCTAATAATCACATTGATAATAATACTTTCGTCATCGAATACGCCTAATGTATGAGAGACTCCCGGCGCAATGATGCAGATATCATGCTGTTTCATATGAATCGGCGTGCCCTCGATCGTATTTTCACAACTGCCGCTGAAAACGTAAATCATTTCAAAAAAGGCATGTTCATGAAGAAATAGAGGCGTGTATCGCTCATGCTTTATAAAAGACACATTTGCGCTGTTATCTTCGATATACAGCTCTGAAATATAATCTGCGCCTGCCATATGAAGCTCCGGCAGCCATTGGCTGTATTTCAGCGGGCGGCTTGACACAATTGTGTGCAAAAACATATCAAATTGTTTTTTATCTTTTTTCGCTTCATAATATTCTTTATAAAAAGCTTCGTTTTCAGTGTATTTGCTGAAGTGCTCCAAAAGTGCCTGTTCGTCCATGCTGTGCCTCCATTTCCAATTGCGTTTATGATAGCTCCATTGTATCACAATGAAGAAAAAAGTCAATTCTATATCCTTGTTTTGTGTATACGGGATCCTTCTAAAACCGATTATAATAAATGTGATCAAGATGTTAACAGAATATCATACATATTAGGAGGTTATGAGATTATGAAACGATTTATGAAAAGGGTTTTCGCAATAGCTGTTTGCCTGACTCTCGGGCTCAGCTGTCTCGGACTGCTTTCGGCAGCTGCGGAAACAAAGACCGTGAACGTAAAAGGCGACGGGGCAACCACAATCTTTGTAGCGGAATGCTTTGCGGAACAGGAAGGGCTTGTAGCGGGAGAACAGGACAACTGCGGCATTTACTTTGACGATGTTGGGGTCAACGAATGGTTTACAGTAAAGCTGAATATTGCAAAAGCCGGGAACTATAAGGTCGCATTCAGTACCGGATGGGGAAAAGGCCATGTTGCCGGAAATTTCAAGCTGGAGCTTGACGGTCAGGAAATCGGAACGCTGGTGAATACCGTTGAAGGTATTGATTGGAGAAGCTGGAAGAATACCAGTGAAATTACGGTTACCTTGCCCGCAGGCGCTGCCACGCTGCGCGTCACATCCTTAGGCAGCGGACCGAATATTCGTGCTCTGAAATTTGCACCGGAAAATATGACAATTCCGGGGGACTATCTTGCAGACTTTTTTAACGATTCCGATGTTGGTACAGATCCGCTGCCTGTAGTAAACAGCGACACCATGGGGGTTCATTTCAGCGCAACGCAAGCGTTTCATGCTGTAGAGCTGCACTGCCCGACCTGGCAGAAAACGGGAAGCGGTCTGACCATTCAGGTATTTGCCTGGAATTCCTCTTACGAGGAGTCTCTTACGGGCGCTGTGCTCGCAGAAAAGACGATAGAGAATATTTCGGACGGTGCCTGGATCCGGTTTTATTTTGATGAGCTAAAGGCCGGTGAATACCTGCTGCATATCAAGAATTCAGGGAAAAATCCGGATTCCTCTGTGGGGATATACGCGATGAAGGCGTCTGTCGATTATGCGGAAACCTTCAGACAGGGCCTCAAGCTTGATGACAGGTCTGCCAGAATGCGCGTTGTATATGCATATCCGACGGATACGCCTCATGGTGAAATCAATACGAAATTCAGTCAGAGCATTCCGTTCCACGGCGAAGGCAGAAATCCTGTGGAAGTGAAGGGAAATTATGCCGTACAATTTGCGACGACTGCAAAGTTTGAATCGCTGAGTATGGATTGCCCCAGCTGGAGCAATAATTTAGGAAATTTGACGTTTTCGCTGTACCGCTGGAATACGAATTATGAGACCACGTTAAAGGGCAGTGCTGCGGCAAGCCACGAGTTTGTAAACTATACGGATAATGCCACTTTAACATTCAAATTTGACGAAATGGAAGCAGGCGAATATTTGCTTTTGATTGAAAATACAAGCGAGGATCCGAAGGAACAGGTCGGATTGTATGCAGACAATCAAGCATTCGCACACGCAAAGAACTACCAGGATGGTTCGGAGGTTCAGACTGCTGCTTGGCTGAAGGTTCAGTATACGGAAGAAGTAGAAAATAAATACGGAAAAATCAGTAATCCCAGCACAGGAGAAACTGGAATGCTGATGGGAATCTGTGTATTTATGCTTGCGGCTGCCGCTGCTTTACCGGTAATCCGCAGAAAATATACACATATCTAACGGCTGAGAACAGAACGAATCGGAGTGCTTTCTGTACTCCGTACGGTTTATAGGGTCTGCGGCATGATGAAAATGGATCTCGCAGACCCTGTGTATAGAAGGGAAGTGCTGCATTTATGAAAAAGAAACTATTATCCTATATCGGTTTCATAACGATTTGGGCACTGCTGTTTGCAGGCTGCGGAGTTCCGGATCATAATGGAAAAACAGATATAACTCCTGGAAAAGGCACGGCTTCTCCTGCGGCGACGGTTACGGTTCTGCCGACGGAAAATGCCGCTGCGACAGATGTGCCGCCAACAGAAGAGCCCACTGAGAAGCCGACTGAAAAACCGGCGCTTCCCACCATTGAACCGGGCACGGGACAATACGCAGAAGGAATTGCGGATCCGGACAGCGCTGCAAAGGTATATTTTTGTGAGAACGGTATTTCCGGTCAAAATCAAAAGGCAGAGTACAACACAGGTTCCATGTGCATACAATTTTTCCCGACAACGACCTTTGATGCGATCGGTGTGCACTGTCCGACCTGGACGGCAAAATCCGGATATTATGTAACCTTCTACTTGTATGCGTGGGCAGGCAGCTATGAGGCAACGATTCAATCAGATACGATTGCAGAAGGTGAGTTTTCAGACTGGCCGGATGGGGAAGAGGTTACGCTTCGCTTTGACGAGCCGCTGCCAGATGGAGAATATCTTTTAGAAATGGTATGCGGAGGGATTACCACCGGCGTCTGGTATCAGCCGCAGGAGCATGTTGGCCAGCGGGCATATCGCGATGATGAGATCTGGTATGATGCCTCTATCCGCTTTTGTGTTTATTATACCCAGACTCCGAATCAGCCCTTCGGACCGCTTTCCGATTCCGGTCTGGAGTAATCAAATTTTTATCATGTATAAATCTTTTTACTTTTCACGCCCTGCCGGCCGGGAATATGACCGGTTTCTTATTATATTTTAGATTTATTCTCATAAGCGCTTATCGGCTGTACTGCGTAAAATGCATGTTCCGCCGCTGCTGTATTTTGCCCTTGCGATAGGCGCTGGAAGAGAATGGCCGCGGCGGGGAAATGAGGCATTATGAAACGGAAGACCTTGATTATGTATTTATCTGCTGCACTTTGCGTCTGCTGTGCGTTGGCAGCTTTCGGAACGGCAGCGCCGCTGTGGCAGGCTGCGGAAGAAAACCGCCTCGTCTGTTTTTATGAAGATACGGAGGCTGCGCCGCAGGAGGTTGCGACTACTGAGAATGAATGCTACGGGATTCGCTTTCATGCAACCGGGTCCTTCAAAAAGATTGAAATATATGTGCAGCAGGTTCGCCTGTCTGTGAGCAGGATGAAGCTGTCGCTTTATAAATGGGATCAGACGTATCAAAAGACCATTCGTTCCGTGCCTGTCTATGAAAATACCGCAGAGGGGTTTTCCAGAAGAAGCTATGTGGCATTTGCATTTCCGGATTATGAGCAGATGACCGGAGAAGGCGAATATCTTGCGGTGTTCAGCGGATTCGGCGGTAATCCTACGCTCAATAAATATAAAAATGATATGGAAAATGTAGAACTATATTTCGGAGGTGTTTTAATGGGGGGCAGTTTGGTTGCCAATCTCGAATACGGCAATGCGCCGGCAGTGCCGCTGGGCACGTTATCTGAAAAAGGCGGTACGCAGGCAAACGGCGTGGAAATTGCGGGACCGGATACCTGGGCGGCAACAGATGGATTAGGCAGAACGCTGCCTGATCACAGCAGTACCGGGAATGTCCGAGAGGAAAAATTTGTCGGTATGTTTTATTGGACTTGGCACTGCCGTTTTTATACGTTGCCCAGCGGAGACGTCACACAGGTGTTGCGCGAACACCCGGAAATCGTACATGATTACAAAAGTCCGCTGTGGGAGGGCAAAACACAATTTTTCTGGAATGAGCCGGTCTACGGATATTATAACGGATTGGATCAATGGGTATTTCGAAAACAAGCGGAACTCCTGGCTGATGCCGGTGTGGATGTCATCATTTTTGACAACTCAAACGGGACAGATACGTTTATGGAAGGACTGCTTGTTTTGCTGGAGACCTTTGCCCAGGCGCGTGCGGATGGGGTCCGAACGCCGCAGGTTTCCTTTCTGCTGCCCTTTTGGGATTACGAAAACGTAGCCATTCAGCTGCGCGAGCTGTATGAAAAAATTTATTCGGTAGGCAAATACAAGGAATTATGGTTTTATTGGAAGGGAAAGCCTCTGATGATGGGGTCCCCCGATCATTTAGATGTGCACGATCCTGATGATAAAGAGATCTTTGACTTCTTCACATATCGTCCTTGTCAGCCCTCTTATACAACGGGACAGGAATATCCGGGACAGTGGGGATGGCTTTCCGTATATCCGCAGAAGGTTTATACGAATTTAGATGGTACGCCGGAGCAGATATCTGTAGGCGTGGCGCAGAATCATAATGAAAAGATCGGCTTAACTGCCATGAATGGCGAAAATGTATTCGGCCGGACTTATTCCGGAAAATTAGGCGGATATGATACGCGTGAAGACGCAAAATTATACGGGGCTAATTTTGCGGAGCAGTTTGAGTATGCGCTGGAGGTTGATCCGGAGTTTATATTTATTACCGGATGGAATGAATGGCGCGCCGGTCGTTATGATGAATGGTGCGGTGTGGTGAATGCTTTTCCGGATACCTTTGATGATACCTACAGCCGCGATATCGAACCGTCAAAGGGTGATTTAAAAGATCATTATTATTATCAAATGGTTTCTTATATCCGCCGCTTCAAGGGCACAAATCCCTTGCCGGCTGCCTCTGAAAGCAAAACCATCGATATCTATTCTGAGGAGGACCAATGGGCGGCTGTGTCGCCGAATTATCTGGCATATGGCGGAAATACGCTGGCTCGCGACTGCGACGGCTATACGCCGTATCACTATACGAATCATACGGGCCGCAACGATATTACAGGCGCAAAGCTGACATACGATCAGGAATATCTTTATTTTATGGTTGAAACGGCAGGGGTGCTGACTTCACCTTCTGATCCGGGCTGGATGCGGCTGTTTATTGATGTAGAAGGTATGGAAGCGGCAAATTGGGAAACCTTTGAATATGTTGTTAACAGAGTGAATCCCGGAGAAACGGCGGTTCTGGAGCGTTCCTTAGGAGGATGGAACTGGGAAGAGGTCGGACAGGTCGCATATCATGTCAGCGGCAATCGTCTGCAGATTAAAATTCCGCGTATGCTGATCGGCGTGTCGGCGGCAGACTTTACGATCCATTTTAAATGGTCTGATAATATGCAGGCAGAAGGTGATATCATGGACTTTTACAATAATGGCGACGTTGCCCCTGGCGGCCGTTTTAAATATACGTTCAGCAGCGGAAAGGGCAGTCTGAATCCGCAGGAGCCGGCGTCTCCGGAAAGAATGTCCACGGGTCAAAAGATCTTATTGGCTTCTGTGGGCGCGGGAGTACTGATCGGTGCGGCAGTCGGCGGAATCTGTATCGGCAAAAAATGCAAATCGAAAAAGGCCCAGGCGTAAGGCGGGATCTATTTTCTTTCATGAGACGCCTGTCTTTGCGTCATGACTTTTTTATATTCCATAGGAGTGAAGGTGGTATACTGCTTAAATGCGGAAGAAAAATACTGTGAGGAAGAAAAACCGAGGCTGAGCGCAATGTCTGTCACGGTCTGGTCTGTCGTACGCAGCATTTTCTCCGCATACTTGATTTTTTCCCGGATGATATATTCCCGCGGCGGAAAACATAATTCTTCTTTAAACTTGGCCTGAAACCTGGGCTTGCTCATATCCACCATGGCAGCTAAATCGTCCAGCGAGATGAATTCCGTGATATGTTCGCCGATATACTGGAGAACCGGCTGAAAAACAGATTCCCCGCAGGCAATTTCTTTTTGTGCGCAATCAATCATATACAGCAGCAGATCTGTAATGGTATTGCGCAGAATTGTCTTTTTAAACGGCGTATTTTCTTCATACAAATCAATCAGCCGCTCAAAGTATCTGCCGCCCCTCGAACCTAATGTAACAATCCTCTTTTTTATAAAAGTTTCTTTAAAGCTTTTGACCAAGCAGGCTGTTTCCTCCGGCGTACTGCCTAAACAGCCCGGCCCGAATTGCTCCATTTTGATAATCATGTAGAAGAATTTCGATTTATCAAAAGGAATCCCGCCTGTGCTGTGTTCCTCATTGGGAAGCGTGACGAATGCCTGACCGGCGTTGACGACATAGGTGCTGCCTAAAACCTCATAGGTCTGCCTGCCTTTCAGCTGATATGTAATTTCAAAGGCCGACGGCAGAATCTCGGGAAACAGGGGCACACTGTTCTTTTTATATACGACCTTTCCGATATAAAAGGGAAACGCCCGGTCGATTAATTCATAATCTGCAACGATACGGCCGCCGTACTGATCGGTTCCTTTATATAAAGATATCATCCTGCCATCCCTCCGTTTTTGCCGAATATGAATCCGTGCTGTGCAATTGAAAATTTTATATTATAATATCATGATAAATTTTCGAACGCAAGCTGCTGCCCTATTTATTTATAATCAAAATGTAATTACGATTCTATTTTAACAAAGAAAGGAATGAATATGAATGATGCTGAAAGAAGGAAAACGGAACATCGTAATGGCCATAACGGTACTCCTGCTGATCTGCATGACGGTAGTTCCGTCTTTTGCTGCGGAGCAGCAGCTGAATCCGTACGGAAGCGATGCGGCGGAGAAGCCGTATTTAAAGGTAACGGACGGAACACTGGCAATGAGAGTCGACGTAACGGGGGGAAATTTTACTGGCTTGATCATTCCCAGCTGGTATGTCGGCGTATTTACGCTGTCAATCGGGGTGTATAAATGGGATCAATCGTATGAGGCAACGATTGCGGCAGAGCCGGTGTACGGCGGCACAATACAGGGAAACTCACCCGGCGTTTGGATTGATCCGGGACAGCAGGACTTTCGGGTGGAT
Organism: uncultured Clostridium sp.; assembly: GCA_900555605.1. Lineage (GTDB taxonomy): Bacteria > Bacillota > Clostridia > UBA1212 > UBA1255 > UMGS1851. Next base: position 11,851 of record USLW01000025.1, read on the forward strand.
TTTGAACGTGCATTCCCGGAGGGAACATATTTGGTGGTTTTTTATCATAATTCCGGCGATCCGCTGCATATACCGCTTCATTCTGCAAGCGACCGGGCAATGTGTTATGTGGACGGCAAGGAGGATCCCGCGATTACGCTGCGCATAACCTGCCTGACGGATCCGGAGGCGGCGCTGAATGATACGCCGAATGTGAAGGAACCGTTTATGACCGATTCGGCCATGAATGCATACGGCGACGGAGCCGCTTTAGACGGGACCAGCTATCTTTCTCTGAATAACTATTATACGGTGGCGCAGCGTTTTACCGCGGATAAGGGACTGCTGACGGGAATGCTGATCAATCAGCTGTTTTTAGCTTCTGATTATGCTGAGATCATGCTGACCCTTTATAAATGGGATACGGATTATGAGACCACCTTAGCTGGGACGGAGATCTTTTACGGTGTGTTCGAGGCGGAAAAGGATCCCGAGGATGAGACGTATCATGATTTCATTATGCCTTTTAATCGTGCTTTCTCTCAAGGGGATTATTTGGTGGTTTTGGAGTCTTTGGACGGCGTGAATCTGTGGGCGCATGCACCAAAGGTAGGAATTGAGACCTATCTGGATGACGAGCCGTATGAGGACGGAACCCTAAAGCTCAGCTACATGGTCAGCTACACTGCGGAGCTCAATGAAACGCCTGTTTTAAAGCCGACACCTGCGCCGACACAAGTACCCACTGAAAAACCGGAAGCAACGAGTACGCCTCCCGCTACGTCTGCGGTAACTCCAGGAAAAACGCCAGTGAAATCGGCAAATCAGAAAAATTCTTCAGATAACAATACCATTCTGTACATCGCGGTCAGTGCGGCCGCAGTCGTTGTAATTGCCGCTGCTGTCATTCTGATTGTACGGGTAAAAAGGAAAAAATAAGCAGAAAAAGATCGGTGCACGCCGTGCTGCCGCAGCTGCCGGCGTGCCGAGGGTCAAAAGCTGCGGAGAAAC
>USLW01000026.1 GCA_900555605.1 uncultured Clostridium sp.
CTTGGTCTGGCTGTTCATTCCAAGACCGGGGCAATTGCTGCCGCTCCGGGGGATGATAATTATAAAGAAGAAGCGGAGCTTGCGCAGGAAAAGGTAGATATGTCGGCGCATTTGGCCCTGTTTGCATTGGTGGAATCTGCGGCAGTGGATTTTGCCGGCAGCGGCCATCGGGTGCCGGCAATGAAAGCCGTCAACAGTATGAAATTCTGGCGTGAATATCCGGTATCCGGTAAAAATTCGGCTGGATTTTTTTATTACAGCGGCTCTGATTTTGCCGGCGTATTAACTTCCTTCCTGCCCGTGCAGGCTGCGGAAGAGCTTGATATCGGCACGCTGATGGATTCCTACGCGGCGTTCCGCAAAGCGCAGCAGGAAACAGATGCTATGCAGAATCGATTATTTATTAATGAGGCGCTGCAGCTTTTACAGGACGCGACAAATGCCAATTGGTAAATGAATACGTTGTTAATTTTCTGTAACTCCTGTTTTTTTGCGTTCTTTTTCTGTTGACATGGGTTAAGAATATGGTATCATCAAACTATACTACATAATTCTGTTGAATGGAGGTTTATTTATGAAATTGGCGGTGAAAAAGTGCGCAATCTTTTTACTGATTTTGGTAATTGTGGTTGGCGTAAGTGCCTGTGACGGCAAGCCGGATATTTATGTACCGGATTTCGATCCGGACACATATGAGCCGAACGTAGAGGGAAGAATTAAGTTTACGTACAGTCTGGCGGAGAATAACGAGGCACAGACAATGTCCGCGGATTCTTTTGTGGAAGCGTTTATGGATAAGTATTCGAATGTCACGGTAGACAAGGATTATACGGGGAATATACCTGCAAAGATTTCTTCCGGTAGTATCGGGGATGTGTTCTTCTTTAATGAGGTGTCTGCTTATGACTATGCGGTTACACAGAATGCTTTAATGCCTTTAAGCGCTTACCTGACGCCCTTTAAGATTGATATCGGCGATGTTTACAAGGGAATTTATCAATTAGGCATGATCAACGGAGAGCTTTATTATGTTTCCAGAGATTACAACCACATGATGTTTGTTTATAACAAATCTGCCGTAATTGAAGCGAACCTGACGAATGAGATCAAAGCGGACTGGACGTGGGAGCAATTCCAAAACTATGTTGTGCAGCTTACAAAGAAGAACGACGATGGTACGGTTTCCCAGGTCGGCGCAAAGATGGATCTCGGCTATTCACCGATCTATACCACGTTCCTTGAAGCTTATGTGGATTCAGAGTACTGGTGTGATACGGAAGAGAAGAAAATTACGTTTATCGATCCGAACGGACTGGTCCTCCAAGGGATCAGAGAAGCGCTGGCTTTGGCCAGGGACGGTTATATCCATGCGGGAACCGTTCCTGACAGCATGGCTTCCTCTTATGCGAATCTGAACGATCATAACTATGTATTCTCTGCTACCGTTTATCCGAGTATTCATAATATCGGTCAGAAATATGATACGGCTGGTATCCAATGGGATTTCATCAATTTCCCGAATTTTGAGCATCCATCCATTGGCTGCGGTTCCTCGGGCTTAGGTGTGTACAACCGGACGTCGAATCCGGATACGGCAGCTGCACTTGCGCTGTTCCTGTATACGCCGGAGGGACAGGAAGGTATGCATGGTCAGAGAGGCGGTTCGGTTCCGCTGCTCGAATCCATGAAGGATAGCACCAGCTGGCGTTATCCGAATGACGAGGAATGGAAGGATAAGAACTGGGATGCCTTTGTTTATAATGCTTTAGAGGCTTCCACCGTGGGTCAGGTTGCCTGCCGTATGCCGAATGCGGTTGCAACGCTGCTGGATACCACCTTTAAGACGGTTATCAAAAATGCGCTGAACAACGAGGCGAGCTTGGATTCCGGTTTGGCACAGCTTGAGACACAATGTAATCAGCTGTGGGAGCGTATCGCTGCTGCTTCAGAGTAAACGAATCCATTTTATTTCTTTTGCATGAAAAACGCCGGAGGATTGATTGCCTCCGGTGTTTTTATATATGCGGAAATAAACACATCTCGGCATGAACGTCTGCTTGCGGCTAATATATGAGCATGACTGCAGCAGCGGTGAGCAGTGCGGCAATCAGTGCCTGAACTGCTTTTCCGAGAATGTATCTTCTGCAGCTGATTCTTGCAGCCGACAGAATTCCGATAACCTGAATGTGGACCGAAATGCCTGCCCATCCGCTTATAAATGCAATCCATGCACATTTTTCCGTTAAGGAGATGGGGACGGCAGAGATGGACTGGATACCTCCGGTGATTTCGAGAAAACCGGACAAAATACCTTGTGACAATCCTTCCGGACAGACCGGCGCCAGCAGCGAGCTGACCAGGGGAATACAGCAGCTTTGTTTGAGTACTGCGGTAAAGGCCGCAAAGAAGATGATGGCGCCTGCGATGGGCAGCATGGTATGGATGGAGGCGGTAATTGCTTCTGCCAGCAGTCTGCCGACTTGGGAGAGTGATTGTTTCTGCCTCTGCCGCTTACCCGGAAGCGTTTTTTGCTCCGCTGCCGGCGCTGTGCGAGGAGCACGAGGATAGCGCATGATCATACCGGTTAAAAGGGCGGCTGCAATATGGCAGATCCAGATGAGCACGGCAAGCCTTGCTGAATTCAGCATACCGGCGCCGACTGCTCCGATTAAAAACAGCGGACCGGTATTATTTGTAAATGCTGCTAAGCGTACGGCATCCTGTCTTGATATTTCATTGGCTTGATACAGGTCGGCTGTTACCTTTGCACCTGCCGGATATCCACTGACCAATCCGATGATCAGTGCAAAAGCCCCCTTGCCCGATATGCCGAATAACGGTCCCATAATCGGCTCACAGACCTTTCCTAATTTTTTGCAGAAGTCGGTGCGCATAAGTACTGCGGAGGCCACATAAAAGGGAAAAATGGACGGCAGGACCGTATAAAGAAATTGCTGGACGGCAAATGCCGCTGCCGGCAGGCATGCTTGCGCATATATGGCAAACAGCAGAATAAAAGCAATGCAGAATAACGGAATCATAGGCAGGCCTCCCGAATGTTGTACATGTAATATTTATTCGGACTGTAGACATTTCAGGACAGGGAGTGTAAAATATTCAGACATGCCGGACTAATTATGAAGGAGCCTTGATATGCCCATAAAAATACCGAATGATCTTCCCGCGAATGCGATCCTTAAAAAGGAACATATCTTTGTTATGGATGAAAAAATGGCATTTCATCAGGATATTCGTCCTCTGCAGATTGTGATTTTAAATTTGATGCCGACGAAAATCGTAACTGAGACGCAGCTTCTGCGGCTGCTGAGCAACTCGCCGCTCCAGGTGGAGGTTACCTTTATGCATCCGGCTACCCATGTTTCAAAAAATACGCCGAAGAGTCACATGGACACATTCTATACGACCTTTGATGAAATAAAAGACCGTAAGTTTGACGGATTGATTATTACAGGGGCGCCAGTGGAACATCTGCCCTTTGCACAGGTGGGCTATTGGCAGGAGCTCTGCCGCGTTATGCGGTGGTCTGTGGAAAATGTAACGACAACGCTGCATATCTGCTGGGGGGCCCAGGCCGGACTTTACTTTCATTATGGAATTGATAAATATCCCCTAAAACAGAAGCTGGTAGGCGTATATGCGCATGTACCGCTGAAAAAGTCGGCCAGACTTCTGCGGGGCTTTGATGATTGTTTCTATGTGCCCCATTCCCGCTATACAGAGACGCGTTTAGCGGATGTGGCCCGTGTGCCGGAGCTTGAGGTTTTGGCGACCTCGCATGAAGCGGGACTGTGTATCTGCGCTTCACGGGACAGACGGCAGATCTTTATGACAGGACATCTGGAATATGATCGTGACACGCTGAAAAAAGAATATGAGCGTGATCTTGAAAAAGGTTTGGAGACCGGTATCCCGCAGAACTATTTTCCCCAGGATGATGTGACGCAGATGCCGTATTATCAATGGAAAAGCCACGCGTATCTGCTGTATGCAAACTGGCTCAATTATTACGTATATCAGGCGACGCCGTACGATCTGGACAGAATCGGAAAAGATCTGATACCGGAACGAAAAGGTGAAAGTGAATGATCAGAAGCCGTACCGCAGCCTTTTTATGGCGCCGCTGATTATGCGGGAAATCAAATATTCCCCTAAACCGCAGAAAAATAAAATACCTGCGCCGAACCATGCCTGAGAGAGATCTGTTAACAAGTTCCAAGGACAGGCGGCTTGCTGTAAGGCCGCATATACCAGGGGATCTGATTGCACAAAATAACCTGCTGCGCCTGCTCCGAGCGCGGCAAGCATCAACAAGATTCCTGCAGCAAGAATGATCATGCGCAGGCAGATCAAGATATTCCCGATGATCTGTTTGAATAGGTTCACTGATTCCTCCCGAAGAACCGCGCGGCAGGCGCTTTTCCATTGATTTATTTTGCGTATAATTGTATAATAAATAAAAACAGTTTGCAAATGGCAATTGAAAGCTGTCGGAGTTTCCAAAGAGGCAAGAAAAGAACGCATTCCGGATTTTGCGAAAGAATGGAGATTATTATGTTTCAGAAAAAGGAACGGTCGTTTGTCAGCAAGGACGCAAAAAAACATATTATAATTCTTGGAATTGTGCTGTTTGCCGCGATTATTCTGATTGCGATCATCAGTCTGCTTCCCAACCGTATGCCGCAGCTCGGAAATACGGACCGAAACGGAGTCGCAAGAAACTTTTTATTTCCTTTTGTTTTTACAACCGGGGACGGGCGCTTATATGTAGCGGACAGTGACCGTACAGTTACTGAGATTGATGATACGGTAACGAAGGCAAGTCATGATACAGCAAAGGGAAAAGTTTATTATCTGCGGGAAAACAGCCTGTACGAATATGATATGAAAAGCAACACCCGCGTTATGCTAACTGAGAATGTAACGCGTTATTCACTGCTGGAGGATCGTTCCGCGATTCTTTGTATCGAGCGGGAGGGTGCGCTTAAACTGTATCGTCACAAAGCCGGGGCCGCCGTAACGCTCACGGAGGAGTCTCTGGTTAATAATGTAGGCGCTGTAAATGCGGTGATGGGGAAGGAACATATTTTGTTTTTGGATCATATGGATCAGGAGACAAGCACTGCGGATCTGATTTGTTCGGATGCAAATGGCAGAACAAAAGTGATCGCTGAAAATATAAATGCGGCGAAAGGCTTTTATATCGGCGCGGATGATAAATTTATATGTTATTATACGGCAGAGGATCTGGTGATTGCTGAAATTGACGGAACGCCGGTCAAACAGCTCAGCGCGGCGCAGCTTGTTCGGCAGCAGCAGCAGCCGACCTTGTATGCTGCAAGCACGGAAATCGTGATTACTTCGGATGATGTTCCGCTTCGGTACTTTTTATGTAATATTAATTCGGACGCGACGCGTGCGGTATCTGCGTCCATGGTCTATTTTAATGACGCAAAGCTGATTGATATCGCGGACTCTGTTAAGCAGGTGATTTATTATTCCGGTGAGGATAATTATGTGATATACAGCACAGAGACAGAGAAGGGCACTGCCGTGTTTATGTCATCCAGAGGAGAACCCGGCCGTAAAATATTGGATTGCGGCGCGGATACCAAATTTATTTTTGACCAAGAACTGAACTATTTATATTATCAGAATGCGAGCGGCCTGCTGTGCAGAGTGAACGTCTATGACGTAAATCTGAAACAGGAGATGGTTGCGGAAGGAACGGGAAACCTGTATCATTATCCCAACAAGCCGATTATCATGTACGAGGATACGGAACGCATATATGCCTATTATGTGCTGAAAAACAATACGATTGAGCGCTCGAGCTCTGAAACTGAGAAACGCTTATACGGAAGAGATGACGACATATATTTGCTCTGCAGGACCCATTCGTCGAACAAGCTTTCGCTGGATATCGTGAAGGAGAATGCAATGACCAGAATCAGCAGCGATGTAGAGCAAAGTGTTTTTTTTGATAAAAATATGGAATCGGTTTTATATACTTCGGACGGTATTCTGTATGTGTGGCAGAATGGTGCCGTGTCAGAGCTGGGTGCCTTTACCGGTGTGAAGGCCGCGGCATTGATTGGCGGAAGCTGACCTGCCACTTGCAGGGCAGACCGAAGAATCAGATATGAAATACGGCGGGGAGGCACGCAGATGGGACGAAAATATCATAAGATTACGATGCTTATTATCATAGTCTTTATCTGTGTTTCTCTTTCGGCTTGTACGCCGGGAGAACGTCCGTACGCATCTCCGGCGGCTACAGATGAACCCCCTGTGACGCCGGGAGCGCCCTCTGCGCCAACGCATGACCCTGCTGTCACGCCGAGTATTGATCCGGAGATTCATTTTAAAGATGTCAATCTGGAGAATGTGGTCAGAGAACATTTGAACAAGAACATCGGACCCATCTTTGTGTCGGATGTCCGGGAGATTAAAGTGCTTTCCGCGCGCGTAAGGGGAATTTTGAATATTGAGGATCTCGTCTTTTTTTCCGGCCTGGAGGAATTGGATCTGTACGGAAACCGTATTTCCGATCTGCGTCCCCTCAGTAAGCTGATCAATTTAAAATCTTTAACAATCAGTGCCAACTACAGCCCCCTGTATGCCTCCGGCTCCTCCGGGCTCGATCTTACGCCGCTGAAGTCCTTATCAAAGCTGGAAACACTGCGGGCTGACAGCAATTTCATTACGGATATCTCCCCCCTCAGCCATCTGACGTCGCTCAAGGTACTATCTTTAAGCAAAAACAGAATCAGTGATGTTGCAGCGCTGAAAAGCCTGACGCTGCTGGTACACCTGAATCTTTCTGCGAATATCGGAACACAGGCAGATACGCCCGGTATTTCGGATATCCGCTGTATTTCCGATATGAAGCATTTGGAATACCTGGACGTCAGTGATAATATCGTCGTATCTTTAGAGGCGGCCGCGCTATTGGAAAATCTGAAGACTGTTCTCGCAAACGGAAATTTGATTTCCGACATATCCTATTTTGCCGGAAATCATTCTATCGTATATCTAAACTGTGAGTATAATCTGATTCCGGTATTTGATGTGATTTTGGAGATGCGTGCGCTTCAGACGGTTTTATATCACGGAAATTTTATTGTGGATTACGAAGCGATTGATGCTTTTTATGCATCTCGGCCGGATCCGTATGCCAACAATCTGTTCACAAATTTTACGAAATAATGCGTAAAATCTTTTTATCAGCTTGACAATGCGGAATGCGGCGCATATACTAATTTGTAATGCGGCTGTATTCCGTTGGGAAAGGCCGCCGCAGGGCGCTTTGGACGACGCGGAAATACGGTAGCTCGGGTGAATGGTTTGCAGCTTTGCAGGAAAGTTATTTTTGCGGGAGGATGGTAGTATGGTAGTAAAGGTAGGCTTGATTGTTGTTTTTTTCGCTGTCACGATTTTGCTTGGCGTCATTTGCAGGCGCAGAATAAAAAGTGTCGGCGATTTTGTTTTAGGCGGCCGGAATGTAGGTCCCTGGCTCTCGGCGTTTGCTTACGGAACGTCCTATTTCTCAGCGGTGGTATTTGTCGGTTATGCAGGTCAGTTCGGCTGGAATTTCGGAATCTCGGCATTCTGGATCGGGATCGCAAATGCATTTATCGGCAGCTTGGCTGCGTGGCTGATCTTAGGCAGAAGAACCCGGATCATGTCAAAGCATTTTGAAGCGGCCACCATGCCGGAATTTTTTGAAAAGCGCTATAACAGCAGAGCACTGAAGCTGGTAGCGTCGATTATTATTTTTGTTTTTCTGGTTCCGTATTCGGCTTCCGTATACCGAGGACTCTCCGGAATTTTCTCAATGGCATTCGGCATTGATTTTCAGTATTGTATGATCGGCATTGCCGTAATTACGGCAATCTATGTAATCTTGGGCGGCTATATGGCTACCGCGGTGAATGACTTTGTACAGGGGATCATTATGCTGGCAGGCATTGCCGTGGTCGTGTTTGCCGTACTGAACGGGCAGGGCGGGTTTACAGAGGCTGTAAAGGCCTTATCGCAGAAGGAGGTATTGTCCGGTGCGGGACAGGGAATCAAGGGCGCGTATGTTTCCTTTTTCGGACCTGATCCCTGGGGACTTCTGGGGGTGATGGTTCTCACAAGTCTCGGAACCTGGGGGCTTCCACAGATGGTACATAAGTTTTACTCAATTAAGGATGAGAAGGCGATTCGGAAGGGTGCCTTTATTTCCACGCTGTTCGCGCTGGTAGTGGCAGGCGGGTCCTACTTTATGGGCGGCTTCGGCAGGCTGTATGTTGAAGCAAATCCAGACGGAACACCGGTCAAAGCGTACGATGCCATTGTGCCGTTTATGCTCGACAGCGCATTGTCGGATCTGCTGATAGGGCTCATTGTCGTGCTGGTGCTGTCGGCCTCCATGTCGACGCTTTCTTCATTGGTGCTGTCCTCCTCGTCGACGCTGACGATAGACTTTCTAAAAGGATTTTTTATGAAAGATATGAAGGAAAAGCGGCAGGTTATTATCATCCGTCTGCTTTGTGCCGTCTTTATTGTGCTTTCCGTAGTGCTTGCACAGGTAGAGGGCGCGTTGATTTCAAATCTGATGGCAATTTCCTGGGGGGCACTGGCCGGTGCTTTTCTGGCGCCGTTTTTGTACGGACTTTTTTGGAGGAAGGTTACCAAGAGCGCTGTATGGGTAAGTTTTGCCGTAGGAATCGGATTGGTGGTTGCGAATCTGTTTTTGGAAATTGTACCGGGGACGAGTGCCGGCGCCATTTCGATGGCAGTGACCCTAGTGCTGGTTCCGATTGTGAGTCTGATCACGCCGAAGCTTTCGAAACAGCATGTGGATGCATGCTTTTCGTGTTATGAGGAAAAGGTGCTGTCGCCTGTAAAATATTCGTTGGAAAACAGTAAATAAGGAGTAGTGAAGGATCATGATTTGGAATCCGGAGAAGGAGTGCCTGCGCAGACAAGAATATCGGGATATCCAGCTGGAACGGCTGAAATGGACGGTAAAAAGAGCCTATGAGAAGGTTCCGTTTTATCGCAGGCGCTTCGATGAAATCGGCCTGAAACCGGAACATATCCAGACCTTAAAGGATATTGAAAAAATTCCGTATACGACAAAGCTGGATCTGAGAGAAAATTATCCGTTTCAATTATTTGCAGAGCCGATGGAGCGGATTGTCCGCCTGCATGCCAGCTCCGGCACCACAGGAAAGCCTGTGGTATTCGGATATACAAAAAATGATATGGATATCTGGAAGGAAAATATCTCGCGCATTGCCGCGCAGGCAGGCGTCACCTCTCAGGATGTGGCACAGATCGTATTCGGTTTCGGGATGTTTACCGGGGGCTTTGGTCTGTATCAGGGACTGGAAAATATGGGCGTCGCAGTGGTGCCTGCGTCTTCCGGCAATTCTGAGCGGCAGCTGATGTTTTTGGAGGATTTCGGTGTTACCGTAATCGTCGGCACACCGTCATATGTTCTGCATTTGTCGGAATTGGCAGAAGAAAAGGGCTTGACACCGGACAAACATAAGCTTAGAGTAGGGATGTTCGGCGGAGAAGGCCATACCGATGAAATGCGCAGGCAGATTGAACGGAAATGGGGCATCGTCTGTACGGAAAATTACGGCCTGACCGAGGTTCAGGGACCGGGTGTATCGGGAGAATGCTTGGAACACTGCGGCATGCATATCAATGAGGACAGCTTTTACTATGAGATCATTGACAGTGAGACGCTAAAGGTGAAGCCTGTGGAAGAGCAGGGAGAGCTGGTGCTCACAACGCTGACAAAAGAGGGCGTTCCGATTCTCCGGTACCGGACAAAAGATATTACCTCCATTGATTTGTCGCCCTGCGCCTGCGGCAGAACCTCTGCAAGAATGAGCAAGGTAAAAGGCCGCACGGACGATATGCTGATTATTCGCGGCGTGAATGTGTTCCCCAGCCAGATTGAGAGCCTTTTACTCGGAATGCCGCATATCGGGCCGCATTATGAAATTATCGTAACGAAAAAAGGCTATATGGATAAATTGGAGATTAAGGTTGAATTGTCCGATGCTTCCCTGCTGGAAAGCTATGGAGAGCTGGAAAAACTGACCAAGATGATCCGAGAAAAGGTCCGTTCCAATTTGTTATTGGATGCCACGATCACACTGGCCGAACCGAAATCACTGGAGCGATACGTTACAGGAAAGGCAAAACGCGTCCATGACTTAAGATGACGCAGGTTTGTATGAAAGGAATGATCAGGATTTATGAAAAAGCTGTTGCTGGGAAATGAAGCGGTGGCGCAGGGGGCTTATGAAGCCGGCGTGCATGTTGTATCGTCCTATCCGGGTACGCCGAGTACGGAAATTACGGAAAATATTGCAAAATATCCGGAAATCTACTGTGAATGGGCGCCGAATGAAAAAGTCGCGCTGGAGGTTGCTGTAGGTGCCTCCATTGCCGGCGCACGGGCCATGTGCTGTATGAAGCATGTCGGATTGAATGTTGCGGCAGATCCGCTTTTTACGGCTGCGTATACCGGCGTCAACGGTGGCCTGGTCATTGTGGTGGCAGACGATCCGGGTATGCACAGCTCTCAGAATGAACAGGATTCCAGATTTTATGCCTTGTCCGCGCATCTGCCTATGCTGGAACCGTCAGACAGCGCAGAATGTGCAGATTGCATCAAGACTGCTTTTGAGATCAGCGAAACGTTTGATACGCCTGTTTTGGTCCGCCTTACTACGCGGATTGCCCATGCCAGAAGCCCGGTGGAGATCGGCACACGCCGCAAGGTTCCGAAAAAAGAATACCGGAAGGATATCATGAAGTATGTGATGATGCCCGGCATGGCAAAAAAACGCCATGTTGCGCTTGCAGAACGGATGCATGCTATAGAAGCCTATGCTGACGGAAAAAATACATCCTGTCAAGGGCCGAACCGGGTAGAGCAGGGAGATCCGAGTCTCGGCATTATTACATCGGGGATCTGCTATCAATATGTAAAAGAGGTATTTCCAAAGGCTTCTATTCTGAAGTTAGGTATGGTATATCCGCTTCCGGAGCAGATGATCCGGGCGTTTGCGGAGACAGTGGAACGGCTGCTTGTAGTGGAGGAGCTGGAACCCTTTATTGAGAACGATATCCGGCAGCTCGGAATTTCCGATGTGTCCGGCAAGCAATATTTTACGAATCAGGGGGAACTGAGCACTTCCGGGATCAGAGAAGCATTTTACGGCGAGACGCTGCCGAGAGCAGAAGCGGCCTGTGCTGTAGAGGCGCCGCAGAGACCGCCTGTCATGTGTCCCGGCTGTCCGCATCGCGCTGTTTTTTATACGCTGGCCGGCTTAAAGCTGCGTGTCTCCGGTGATATCGGCTGCTACACGCTGGGTGCTATGGCGCCTTATCAGGCAATCGATGCTTGTGTCTGTATGGGCGCTTCCGTAGGAATGGCCCATGGAATGGAAAAAGCGGAAGCTGCTGCGGAATGTCTGGAGCCGCTGCCTGAGACTGTGGCAGTGATCGGAGATTCTACCTTTATCCATTCCGGAATTACGGGGCTGATCGATATCGTTTATAACAAGGGAAATGCCACTGTTATTATTTTAGATAATTCCATTACGGGCATGACAGGACATCAGCAGAATCCTGCCACCGGATATACGATCCGCAACGAGAAAACAACTGCGGTGGATTTGGTCAAGCTTGCGGAGGCAGTTGGGGTAAAACGCGTGCGCGTGGAGGATCCTTTTGACATGAAGGCCTTCCGGGCGGCGGTAAAGGAGGAACTGGCGGCCCATGAGCCTTCTGTGATTATTGCGCAGCGGCCCTGTGCGCTGCTGAAAACCGTTTCATACGGCGCACCGGTGGAAATCGATGCGGCGCGCTGCAAAAAATGCGGCAGCTGCATGCGTCTGGGATGTCCGGCAATCTATAAAGAGGCGGAGGCCTATCATATTGATCATTCCCTATGCGTGGGCTGCGGGCTTTGTAAACAGATGTGTGCATTCGGCGCGATTCAGAAGCCCGGCGAAGAAGAACAGATCGGAGGAACACCATGAAGGACTTGAACATACTGATTGTCGGCGTCGGCGGACAGGGGACGCTGCTGTCTTCTCGTTTTTTAGGAGCAGCGGCGCTTATGAACGGAAAAGAGGTAAAGGTTTCGGAGGTTCACGGGATGTCCCAGCGGGGGGGAAGCGTGGTTACCTGTGTAAAAATAGGAGATCAGGTAGCTTCTCCGATTATTGATTTGGGAGAAGCAGATGTCATATTGGCTTTTGAGCAATTGGAAGCGATTCGCTGGCTGTCCTATCTGAAACCACGGGGAACCGTTATTCTGAACACACAGAAAATCAATCCTATGCCTGTGATTTCCGGTAAGGCGGCGTATCCGGAGGAGATTCTTTCTGTACTGCAGCATTCCGATATTAGAGTGGTTGCTTTAGATGCACTCCAGCTTGCAGAGAAATGTGGAACCGCAAAAGCCGTGA
>USLW01000027.1 GCA_900555605.1 uncultured Clostridium sp.
CTGCCGTTGGCAGCTCCATCGAACGAATTTATCGTCAGCTCGGCTATCATACCGTGAAGATCAACCATCTCGGCGATTGGGGAACACAGTTTGGAAAGTTAATCTGTGCATATAAGCACTGGGGAGACGAAATGGTTATCCGGGAAAACCCCATCCATGAGCTTATGAAAATTTATGTCCGTTTTCATAAAGAAGCAGAATCCGATCCACAGCTCGAAGAAGAGGCCAGAAGTTATTTTAAGCAATTGGAGGATGGTGAGCCGGCGGTTACTGCCCTGTGGAAATTTTTTGTTGAGGAAAGCTTAAAGGAATTCAACCGTATGTATCAGCTACTTGGCATCACTTTTGATTCCTATGCCGGTGAAAGCTTTTATTCCGACAAGATGCCGGAAATCGTGGACATACTGCGGGAGAAGAATTTGCTTGAAGAAAGTGACGGCGCGCAGGTAATCCGCTTTGCGGAGGAGCAGAACATGCCGCCGTGTATTATTTTGAAATCCGATGGTACGACGATTTATGCCACTCGGGATCTGGCTGCCGCGGTTTACCGCAAGCGCCATTATGATTTCTATAAAAGCATATATGTTGTGGGCACCCCGCAGACATTGCATTTTAAGCAGGTTTTTGCAGTACTTGAAAAAATGGGATTTGATTGGTATCGGCAGTGCGTTCATGTGGGATTTGGATATGTGAAATTTCCGGACCGGAATATTTCCACCCGCTCCGGGGATGTGGTATTGCTCGAGGATGTATTGAAGGAGGCTGTATCAAAGACAAAAGAAATTATCACACAGAGCGAAACCAGCAAACGCGTAGACGATATTGATCTTGTTTCGGAAAAAATCGGAGTAGGCGCCGTATTATATGCTTTTTTGAAACCCAGCCGTGAGCGGGATATTATTTTTACATGGGAGGATATGCTGGATTTTGAAGGCGAATCCGGTCCTTATGTGCAGTATGCATATGCCCGCGGCCGCAGTGTGCTGCGTAAGGCGGCGCAGGAGCAGGTCGATTGGTCGGAGGCCGATCTAAATCAATTAACAGAGAATGAAGCGTATCATCTGATAAAACTGCTGAATGGCTATACGGATGCTGTACGGGATGCTGCTTCTAAATACGAACCCTCTGTCGTCACGCGATATGTTACGGATCTGGCGCAGCAATTCAACAAATTCTATAATTGCTGCGGCATTATGAAAGCCGCGCCTGCTGTGCGCGCCGCCAGACTTCAGCTGACGGAAGCCGCTTGTATTTGTATGAAATCCGCATTATATCTAATCGGCGTGGAAGCGGTAGAAAAAATGTGATGAAAAAGCGCTGTGTCATTATCACAGGGTATCATCAGTATCCTGTTTCAGAATCTGTTTTATTGACGTCCGATGATTATATTGTCTGTGCCGACAGCGGGTATTTGACTGCAGTACGTGAGGGGATCAAGCCGGACCTTGTGATCGGTGATTATGATTCATACCCGCGGCTGCGGGAAAATCCTTCTGCTGCAGTCTGCCGTGTACTGCAGGTGCCTGCGGAAAAAAACGAAACAGACACCATGATCTGCCTGCAGCACGCTTTATCCGAGGGGTACACCGACATTTTTATTTCCGGAGGCCTTTCGGGCCGCCTGGATCATACAATTGCAAATCTGCAGCTTCTTCTGTATGCAAAGCGGCACGGCGCCGTACAGGTGATGATTGCGGATAAATATAATCAGGTTTTTCTGATTGAGGATACATTTCTTACACTTCCCAAAAAAGAAGGGTTTAAGCTCTCTCTGTTTTCCTATTCTGAGGTATGTGAAGGTGTGACCATCTCCGGTGTAAAATATCCGCTTTCGAATTATACGCTAACCAATCATTTTCCCTTGGGAATCAGCAATGAATTTCTTGAGGATGCTGCATATTTAGGATGCAGAAAGGGTCTGCTTCTGGTCATGCTGTCCTGTGATGCGCCGACATAAACAGACCGTTTTCTGTGTGTTGACAAGGGCAGAATGAATGCATATAATAATGCCGTCCGCTGGGGGTGCTTTGGCTGAGAGCGGGACCGGGAAAGTCCCGAACCCCACGAACCTGTGTAGGTAATCCTACCGTAGGGAAGCGGTATCATCGTATTATGATACGCATATGCACGATTTTTATCAAGACCGGTCCTTGATAAATCCTGTACAGCATTTCCCTCCGAGGCGCGGATTAAATCGTAAGCTTGGAGGCTTTTTTATGAAAGATTTTATGAATATCTTTATTTCCGGCAATGCTGCAGATGGCTATGAACTAAAAATAGGGGGCTATATTGCGCTGGCAGTGATCATTCTGATATTGCTGGCAATTGTCGGTTTGTCTCAGAGAGGCAAACGTGCAATGTCCACAAAACAGCTTGTCTTTTCGGCAGTTGCAATGGCGCTTGCATTGGTTACGTCTTTTATCAAATTTGTCGATCTGCCCATGGGCGGGTCCATGACGCTGTGCAGTATGTTTTTTATCGTACTCATCGGTTATTTTTACGGGCCGCGGATCGGCATCATTGCCGGTGCGGCATATGGGCTTCTGCAGTTAATCGTTGAGCCGCAGATTTATCATTGGGTTCAGGTGTTTCTCGATTATCCGCTGGCATTCGGCGCACTGGGAATCAGCGGCTTTTTCTGCAAAAGAAAATACGGTCTGCTGACCGGATATATTGCAGGCGCCGCAGGCCGTTATCTTTGCCATGTCATATCCGGTTATGTGTTTTTCGGCGAATATGCGGAAGGAAATCCGATCCTGTATACCTTTTCCTATAATGCTACATATATTTTACCGGAAGTGATTATTACCGTTATCATCCTTCTGATTCCCGCTGTACGCAAAGGGATTGATCAGGTTCGCGCCATGGCCAGACGATAGAAAAAAATAGATTCAGACAAGTCCGCTGATCAGCAGCAGGTGAAGCGGATAAAAAATATAAAAGCCATATTGAACAGCTTTTTGCAGAAAAGGACTCCGGCCGGACAGTCCTTTTTTGCCGCTATACAGAAAAATCGGCAGCAAAGCAGCAATTCGGAATAATTGCAGCAGACTCCAGGTGCCGGAAACAGTATTCAAAAACCAATCCTCCAGCAAACTGCTGCAGGAAAGGATACAGACAGCTGCCGCAAGCATTCCTTTGTTTCTGCGCAGAAGGTAAAATGCCGAAACCATCAGCACGCCGACCCATCCGTAATCACAGCGGATCCATTCCGCAAGCAGGCAGCATATCAAGCAGGATAAAACGCAGCCCGTAACGGACAGGATCCGCGGAAAAGTATTTTTTCCCCTGCCGCCGAATTTTCGCAGCCGCTCAATAACCGCCAGATTTAACAACGATAGAAACAGAGTAAAAAAAACATTTTGTGCCCCCGTATAAAAAAAGCTGCCGCGGACAAACAAATTGAACGGTATTTCCGATACAGCGGCAAACAGGAGCAGCCGTGCTAAATAACGAAAAACACTCCTTGTATGCTGGAATCCCTCTGCAATCAGAAAACAATAGATCGGAAAGGCCAGTCTTCCGATGATCCGGTACGGCACCGTAATGCCGAGGGCATACCCTAAATGGTCCAGCAGCATAGCGGTACATGCAATGATTTTTAACGCTGCGGCGGAAAGCATCAGCAGAATCTTACCTCCCAATCAATCTTTTAAAAAAATTTTATGCCGACTTACAAAGTCTGTCAAGACAAATATTCTGAAGGACTGACTTTTGGGTATGATCGATTCACCGTGTTCAGCGCGAAACGGATCCTGAAAAGGAAATAAAAAAAACCGTCTCCTTCAGACGGTTTTGGTGGAGACAACAGGACTCGAACCTGTGACCCCTTGCGTGTGGAGCAAGTGCTCTACCAGCTGAGCTATGCCTCCTTGCCGAATTATTATACATGAAAAAAAATAAATTGCAACTACTAATTTTCAGCCGCGTCAGAAGAGATTGACGCACGATTTGACAATATCCCGGAAAGCGCCTGTCATGTGCTCCGAACAAAATATATGCATAACAAAGATCTGCATTTTACATTGCTGACACATCAGCAGATCAGAGAAAATGCGAAAACCTACTAAGAAGGAGACAGCACATGGAACAGCCGCAAATATCAGTGTTCCCGTACATAACACATGGAATATCTGCTTCAGGTGGCAGAAGAAATAGATCAGGATGGCATAAAATTTACGGAAAATATTGACATCTAAAATCTATTGTGTTAATATTCTTAATAATTAAAGTATATAAAAATATAGTTGTTGTGGATATATAAAGAGAAAAGATTTTGTCCTGCTGCACCGTTTTATTATTTATTTTACTTTAAAATACTATGATCGGAAAAAATAAAATGATCTACTTGGCGCATAAAACAGATGACAAGGAACAGACATTACAGTCACACAGTATGCAGACAGCGGCCAATAGTCGTGATTTTGCTGTTGCCCCGCTAAAAGATATCTGCTATATAATCGGTTTGCTGCACGATGTAGGAAAATATTTACAGGATTTTCAGAAACGAATCAGAGGGCAAAACATCCGGGTTGAGCATTCTGTCTGCGGGGCGCAATATTGTCAAATACTTTTTAAAAATGCTATGCTCAGACTGCTCACTGCGCTCTGTATTGCAGGACATCATACAGGAATTCCGGATTGCGGAACCAGGGCAGATACGCCGGACATGCCGACGCTGCAGGGCAGGCTGAAACGCAAGACCGCTGATTTTTCACAATTCAAACAAGAAATAGAGGTTCCGTTCTTAGACGAAACCCAATTTATGGATTTTTTTGAAAAGGACTGTACCACAAAAGAAGATATTGTGGAAAAGTTTGCATTTTTTGTGCGATACTGTTTTTCCTGCCTGACAGATGCTGATTCTCTGGATACCTCAAATAAAATGAATAGTACGCTGTCCTCGGATTTTATGAAATGTCTGAACCATATAGAGGATCAGATAAAATCCTTTACCTGTAAAACCGAGCTGCAGAAGGCAAGATCCCGCCTCCAACAGCAGGCCTTTGACAAAGCCGGTTCCGATTCGGAAATCTATTTGATGAATATGCCTACCGGCAGCGGAAAGACGCTGTGCAGTATGAAATTTGCATTAATGCGTGCGATAAAAACGGGAAAAAAGAGAATTATATATATAATCCCATATAACAGCATCATTGAACAGACAGCAGAAACATTTGAACAACTGTTTACCTCCGATGCACGGCTTTTACGGCATCAATCAACATTTTCCTATGAAAATCAGCCGGATCTCGATGAGGATTCTGCTGCTGCGGCAAAATCTGCCTGCGAAAACTGGGATGCGCAGTTGATTATCACAACGGCTGTGCAATTTTTCGAATCAATTTATGCCAATAAACGCGGAAAGCTTCGTAAAATGCATAATATGGCGGACAGCATTCTGGTTTTTGATGAAGCGCATCTCATGCCGACCCATTGTCTTCAGCCTTGTCTGCGATCAATTGCGTATATCACAAGATATCTGAACAGTGAAGCAGTTTTTTTAACAGCGACCATGCCGGATTTCAAAACACTGTTGCGTCAGTATGCACTGCCCGATACCAAGGTAACGGATTTAATTGATGATATAAGCGACTTTGAAAAATTTGAAAAATGCAAATATTCTTATATCGGTGTATTCTCCGATGAAGCGTTGCTTTCAAAGGCTTCCGAATCTCCTGCCTCTTTGATTGTCGTAAACAGCAGGAAGGCTGCATGCAAATTATATCAATTATGTGCAGAAAAGAATAAATATCATCTCTCTACTTATATGACAGCCTTTGACAGGTCGGCGGTCCTTGCGGAAATCCGTCAGCAGTTAAAGGCGCTTTCAGAGGAGTTTCCCAACTTTGAAAATGTCCCTCCGGACAGGCGCATAATTGTGATTTCTACCTCTCTGATTGAAGCCGGTGTTGATCTTGATTTCCATACAGTTTTCCGTGAATTATCCGGATTGGACAGCATTTTGCAGGCAGGGGGCAGATGCAATCGCGAAGGAAAGCGTATATCTGCTGATGTTTTCGTATTTGAGCGAGAAGAAAATCAAGGGCGGATGTCCGGAGACGAACGTTATATACTCACAAAAGGGATTCTGAATGAATTTCCAAATATCGTTTCTAAAGATGCAATTAAAGCGTATTATGAGAGATTATTCTTTGCAAGGCGGGAGGAAATTATAAAATACGCCATCAGTGCTGATTGTAAGAATTTCCGATTGATCCGTTTTGCTTCATATGAGATGAAATTTATTGAATCTCAAACAATTTCTGTGGCGGTAGAACGCGACGAGATAAGTCGTAAATTAATCTTGGATATTCAGAATAGAGGAATCGGAAGATTGAGGGATATACAGAAATATTGTTTTTCTGTATATGTATATGAATTTAATTTATTATTGCAGCAGGGCGTTGTAGACGATTACGGCAGTGGGATCTATTGCCTGAAAAGTTCCGATTATTATAATGATAAAACCGGGGTTTTATTTGAAGGCCGGGACCTATTTCTATAGGAAGGGAGCAAATGCTTATGTATTATGGATTCAATATTATTGCAGAAGGGGAATACGCCTGTTTTACAAGGCCGGAAATGAAAGTAGAACGGGTCAGCTATGATGTGCCAACACCAGGGGCCATCGAGGGTATGCTGAAAAGCATCTATTGGAAGCCGGCAATTCGATACATAGTTGACAAAATCATCGTTTTTCATCCTATTGATTTTGTAAATATCCGACGGAATGAAGTAAAAGAAAAGGTCTTGTTTCAGAATATAAAAAGCTGTATGAACGGAAAGCTTCAGGATTTGTCGATTTATACAGCCGATTGCCGGAGTCAGCGTGCAGCCATGGTTTTAAAGAACGTACGATATGGTATTACCTTTCATTTTGCGTTGACCGGCATCCGTGAAGACCAGCCGAAAGCAGAAAGTGAAAAAAAACATTTTCATGTAATCAAACGGCGTATTGAAAATGGACAGTATTTTAGACCTCCCTGCTTTGGCTGCAATGAATTTCCGGTACGCAGCATACAGTTGGTAGAGCAATTTGATACAGGAGAAATCAATCCGGAAATTTTGGCTTCAGGCGATGTGGATTTGGGGTATATGCTTTATAAAATGCAATTTGCCGACGGCGGACAGCCTGTTAACGGAGATTGGGACAAGCCGAAATTTTCGGATCAAGCCACAGCGGTCTATTATCGCCCGCATATGGTGCGCGGCGTAATCGAGGTTGCAAAATATGCGGAGGGGATCAGATGCTGATACGTGCTTTATGCGATTACTACGAGGTTCTCGCGCAGGAGGGGAAAGTGCTTCCGGAGGGATATTCAAACGTAAATATCCATTATTGTATTAGTCTTACGCCGGATGGCAGAATCGATCATATCATTGATTGGCAGGAAATTCCCCTGACTGTGGAAAAAAAGGGGAAAGGAAAAGCGATTGCAAAGCCGAGAACCGTAATGCTGCCTCGTCGCACACAGAAAACGGCGATTGACGGAAATGTTATTGAACATAGACCTCTTTATCTCTTCGGCCTCCATTTTGATAAAGGACAGCTTACGCCTGACGATGATAAAAAGAAAGCAAAAAAATCACATGAAGCTTTTAAAGATAAGAATCTTTCCTTTATTGAGGGGCTGGATTCGCCCGTTGTCAACGCCTATCGGAATTTTATAAGAAGCTGGATTCCGGCGGCGGAGACGGAGAATCCGTTTCTTAAAAATATCGGTCCCAGTTACAGTCTGTCGGGATATGCATTTTGTCTTTCCGGAAGACCGGATCTGCTTTTGCATGAGGATCCGCAAGTGAAGGAGAAGTGGCGCGTGACTTTCAGACAGGCAGAGGAAACAGCGGAAAACACGCATATAACGCAATGCGGTATTGCAGGAATCGCGCTCCCGATTGCAAGAATTCATCATAAGATCAAGGGGGTGCCGGGCGGAATGGCGGTCGGCAATACTTTGATTTCTTATAAAAACCCCTCGGAACTATCTTATGGCCAAGAAGCCTCTTATAGCAGTAATATTTCAGAAACGGCAATGAAAAAGTACACGGAAGCGCTTAATTTTCTGCTGGCTAGTCAAAAACACCGGACGCTGCTGGGAGATATGACGATTCTTCATTGGGCTGCCTCTGCGGAAGAAATGTATGACGAGTTATTTTCCGCACTTACTTTTGATAACGGTATGGACGCAGACGAAATGGATGAGTCGTTGTGTCAGCTTGTACGGGATGCACGCTCAGGGAAGGTTTCCTCCGCACGATTACAGGAAGCTGCGGCAGATATAAGTCCGAACGTAGATTTTTACATCGTCGGTCTAAAGCCGAACTCTTCAAGAATTTCCGTAAAATTTATTTATCGGAAAAGTTTTGGAGAAATTTTCCAAAATATCGTGCAGCATTACGCGGATATGAAAATCAGAACCGATCAAATGCGGTCATCTCCGCTCCGACAGATTATAGAGGAATTGATCCCGCCTCCGCAGCGGAAAAAGGAGAAAAGCACGGATCCTGCTCTTATGGCCAAGCTGCTGGAAGCGGTGTTATACGGACGCCATTATCCGGAGTACCTGCTGTCCGGCATGATCAGACGAATCAGAACAGATCAAGATGATGAGGAAAATCATTATATCAAAATGAACGATACCCGGTTGGGGATTATAAAAGCCAGTATCAATAGACAGGCAAGATTAAACAGTCAGAAGGAGGAAATCAAATTGGCACTTGACAAAGAAAACAAAAATCCGGCATATCTTTGCGGAAGACTTTTTGCCGTATTGGAATCTATCCAATCAAAGTCGGCAAATTATTCTCTGAACAGAACCATTAAGGACTCTTACTTTGCTTCGGCCTCTGCTGCTCCGGCGACAGTATTTCCGAAGCTTATGCGGCTCTCTCAGTACCATTTGGCAAAAATCGGAGAGCCGAAATACGCGCATGAAAATATCGAAGAGATCATAGATCTGCTTGGTAATGAATTTCCGGAAAGACTTTCTCTTACCGATCAGGGAAAATTTATGATCGGCTACTATCAGCAGCGGAGCTATACAGATCAGCAAATACAAAAAGCAATGGAGGAGAAGAAAAATGGCAATCAGTAACAGGTATGACTTTGTAATGCTTTATGATGTGGAGAACGGGAACCCAAACGGAGATCCGGATGCCGGAAATGCGCCGAGAATCGATCCGGAAACAGGGTTCGGATACGTAACAGATGTTTGTATCAAAAGAAAGATCAGAAACTACGTCGAGCTTGTGAAGGAAGGCGAAGCAGGATACAATATCCTGGTTAAGCCGGACAAAGCCCTGAATACGAAATTTACCGAGGCTTATGCTGCGGAAAACCTTGAAACAAAGAAAAAAGGTGCAAATTCCGACGATGTCATGAAAGCACGAAATTATATGTGCAGAAATTATTATGACGTCCGAGCCTTCGGCGCGGTCATGGCTACAGGAGACGATCCCTGCGGAATTGTCAGAGGTCCTGTTCAGATTCATTTTTCCAAAAGCCTCTCTCCGATCAATATTCAGGATGTGACCATTACCCGTCAGGCAAGAACCAGCGAAGAAAGACAAATCACCGGAGATACGGAAATAGGCCGAAAGAGCATCATCCCTTATGCGCTGTACCGTGCGGAGGGGCATATCTCCGCCGCACTGGCACAGAAAGTCACAAATTTTTCAGAGGCAGATGCGGAGCTTCTCTGGACTGCAATCATAAATATGTTTGAAAATGACCGTAGTGCTGCGAGGGGAAAAATGTGTATGCGCAAACTGTATGTATTCAAACATGACAGTCTGCTCGGGAATTGTCCGTCAAATGTGCTTTTTGATAAAATTGCGATCGTACAGAACAATCTTCCCGCTCCTCCCAGAGCGTTTACAGACTACACTTTAACGGTTGATGAAGCTATGCCGTCAGGTGTAACGCTCCTTTGCAAACTATAAAATGGATTCCATCAATATTAGAAGTATACAGCATTTTCTGTATTGTTCTCATCGGTGGGGATTAATTGAAATTGATCGTGCATGGGCCGAGAACTATTTTGTCGTAAAGGCAAATCTGCTCCATGAACGAGTTCACGATCCGGACAGGCATTACGCGGCAAAAGACAAACGGGTCTTTACTTCCGTGCCTGTCTGGAACGATCTGCCCGAATATAATATTTATGGGATTGTTGATTGTTTAGAGGCTGCTCCATCGGCAAAAGGGATATCCCTTGATTCCACGACGGACAAATATCAGCTCTGCCTTGTGGAATACAAGCCGAAAAAGCCGAAAGATGAATCATTTCACGAAACGGATGCACTGCAGGTCTTTGCCCAGAAAATATGTGTTGATTTTATATTCGGGGGAAGCTGCAGTGCAGTACTTTATTACGCAGATGTAAAGAAACGTGTGGAGCTTCCTTTTGAAGCCTGTTTTTCTATTTATGAAGCAAAACTGAAAGAGACGCTGCGTCTCATGCGGGAAAATCTCCAACTTGGAAAAATTCCGCCTATAAAAAAAGGACAAAAATGCAGCGGCTGTTCCATGCAGGATTTGTGTATGCCGAAAATGAAAAAGCAGAAAAGAATACAGCTCCAGATCACGGAAGCACTGGAGGATGATTTATGAGAAAGCTGCTGAACACACTGTATATCACAAGTGAAAATGCTTATTTGTCTCTCGACGGAGAAAATCTCGTTTGTTCTTTAGCAGATAACGAAAAATTCAGAATTCCGTTTGATAATGTAGAGGCGGTCACTTGCTTCAACTATATCGGCTGTTCGCCCGCCCTTATGGGAAAATGTGCAGAAAAGCTCATCCCTATCAGTTTTATTTCACCTTCCGGAAAATTTTTAGCAAAGGTATCCGGAGAAACGCGCGGAAATGTTTTTCTTCGGGTTTCACAAATTGATGTATTCCAAAAAAACGGACTCGCTTTGGCACAGAATACTACAGCTGCAAAATTCAGCAATACGGTAGGACTTATAAAACGATCCCTACATGACATTCCTGCGCTTCGAGAAGATGAGGAAGTCAAAAATGTTATAAAATTACTAAAAAGTGGAATCCAGTCTGTTTATGGAGCTTCCTCTTCCGAGGAGATTCTTGGCATCGAGGGGAATTGCGCCAAACAATATTTTTCTGTCTTTCATAAATTTATCACAAATGAGCATTTTACTTTCAAAGTAAGAAGTAAACGCCCGCCGCTGGATCCTGTCAACGCAATTCTTTCTCTTATTTATACGCTTTATACAAATGAATTTTCTGCGGCGCTTGAAACGGTAGGGTTAGATAGTTATATCGGATTTTACCACACGCTCAGAAGCGGCAGAAGCTCATTGGCTTGTGACCTTGTGGAAGAGGTACGCTGTATTGCCGAGCGTTTTACGCTGACCTTGATTAATCTCGGAGTTTTGCGGGATTCTGATTTTGATAAACAGATTTCCGGAGCGGTATTGCTGAATGACGACGGAAGAAAAAAGGTATTGACACGTTGGCAGGAGAAAAAACGCAGCGATATCCTGCATCCGTATTTAGGACAAAAAATTCAATTTGGGTTATTGCCCTATGTACAGAGCAATCTTTTGGCCAAATATATTCGCGGAGATATTACCGAATATCCGTGTTTTTTGATAAAGTAGGTGATAAAAATGATGGTTCTGATCAGTTACGATGTAAGCACGATAGATCATGCAGGAAAAACCCGTCTGAGAAAGGTTGCAAAGGCCTGTCAGAATCACGCGCAACGCGTACAAAACTCCGTATTTGAAGCTGATTTAGATTACGGAGCATTTTTAAAGCTCAAAAACCAACTGCTAAAACTGATTGACCACGAACATGACAGCTTAAGATTCTATTATCTTGGGAATCAGTGGGAAAAGAAAATTGAACATGTCGGTGCGAAAAATACATATAATCCCGAGGGGGTCATCATTTTGTAAGGCGAACAGGCGAACAGGCGGCAATATGAAAAACACGGGCAGGTTCGCCTGAAAAACTACTGTAAAATAAATATTTGAATCAAAATTCAGACCAAAAATTTCATCTATAGGATATATTCCATTTCTAAATTGTGGTTTGAATCCTTCTTAGCAACAATATGTTGCGGTCGCATCTCGCAAGAGATGCGTGAGTTGAAATGTGCGTTAATTTTTTTTGGAAGGAGTGTTTTTTAGTCGCATCTCGCAAGAGATGCGTGAGTTGAAATTTTTTATGTGGATTGATTGCGCTTTGGGTGCTTTGTCGCATCTCGCAAGAGATGCGTGAGTTGAAAT
>USLW01000028.1 GCA_900555605.1 uncultured Clostridium sp.
TACCGCCGTTTGTTGTCTGCAGACCGTTTCACGGTCTGCGTGTAGTTCCTTGTAAACTGATCTAAATGGCTGTGTAAGTATCACATAGAATTCACACCAAAATACCGGAGAAAAATAATTTATAAGCAGTACAAAGAGAGTATCCGAGATACTCTGAAACAGCTATGTGCATACAAAGGCGTAGAAATATTGGAGGGGCATCTTATGCCCCTCCATGTCCATATGTTTGTGAGCATACCGCCCAAATTAAGTGTATCACAGTTCATGGGATATCTCAAAGGGAAAAGTGCACTTATAATATTTGATAAGCACGCAAATTTGAAGTATAAATTTGGAAACAGACATTTCTGGGCAGAAGGATATTTATGTGAGCACAGTAGGCCTTAATGAAGCAAGTATAAAAAAGTATATCCAAGAGCAGGAAAGTCACGATATTGCAATGGATAAGTTAAGCGTAAAAGAATACGAGGATCCCTTTAAGGGTAGCCGGTAGTACGAATGCCCTTTCAAGGGCGCTGCGACGAATCAAAAGCGTTAAGGCTTGAACGAAGGGAAAAACCAGCGCCTTTAGGCGCTGGCCGGTAATAGAGGCTTATATCCTCAGAACAAGCCGTCCGTTTTGAATGAATTAAGCTCCGACCTTATTGGTCATGGTCAAATACAACCTGAAAAATATCATGTATATGATCGACGAATAATATTTGAATATTATTTGATATTTCAGGTAATTCTTCAAGTTCGGGTGAATTAGCTTTTGGAAATATTACAAGTTTCAGTCCTGTCCGTAT
Organism: uncultured Clostridium sp.; assembly: GCA_900555605.1. GTDB lineage: Bacteria > Bacillota > Clostridia > UBA1212 > UBA1255 > UMGS1851. The sequence continues at coordinate 789 of USLW01000028.1, forward strand.
GGCTGCGAGTAGTTTCTCCTTTACTCCGCCGATTGGCAAGACCCGACCCTTTAATGTTATTTCACCTGTCATTGCAATATCCATTCGTATTGCACGCCCGGTAAGCGCAGAAAGAATTGCTATTGTAATCGCAATTCCGGCAGATGGTCCATCTTTTGGTGTTCCATTTTGCGGGAAATGGACATGAATATCCGTATTATGAAAAAAGTCATCTGGAATATTTAGGGCCCGACCTTGCGAACGAATATATCCGATTGCGGTTTTGACGGATTCTTTCATAACACTCCCTAAATATCCGGTCATTTCTATTTGTCCGTTGCCGGGCAGTACACTTACCTCGATCGGAAGAATAACACCGCCGGAAGCTGTCCAAGCAAGCCCGTTTACAAGCCCGACTTCAGATTCAGGCGGTGGTGTAAGCGTTGATATAGGGTGGGGTCTTGTATTTTGGTACTCTGTCCGCCGAAATTTTGGATAGCCAAACATTTGTTGAATGGAGTCTTCTGTGACCTGTATGCTATGTAAACCGCTTTTTTGCATAATAAGAATACTTTTCCTGATAATTGCTGCAATAAGTCTTTCTAACTCGCGAACACCGGCTTCGGCAGTATAGTACGAAATTAAATTCCGCAATGCACTATCCTCTATTTTTATTTGGTAATTTTTATCTATTCTGGCCAGACATTTTGGTATTAAATGTTTTTGCGCAATATAGTATTTTTCTTCATCTGTATAACTTGATAATTCAATAATCTCGAGCCGATCTAATAAGGGACGCGGAATTGTATCTAAGTTATTTGCTGTTGCAATAAATGTAACATTTGACATATTAAACGGAAGTTCTGCATAGCTGTCAATAAAATTACTGTTCTGCTTACTGTCTAAAAGCTCGAGTAATACAGAGGCAGGGTCCCCGTGTATGTCGTGTGATAGTTTATCTATTTCATCAAGTAAAATTACCGGATTTGCTGTTTGGGCTTGCTTCATTGCTGCTAATATTTTACCTGGCATAGCTCCGACATATGTTTTTCGATGACCTCTGAGTTCTGCTTCGTCATGAATGCCGCCCAGTGAGATTCTGACAAATTTCTTATGTAGCGCTTCGGCAATGGAAGCGGCAACAGAGGTTTTTCCTACTCCGGGAGGTCCGTATAAGCATAGAATTGGCTGCGATTGTATAGAAGCGGCATTTTGCATCGCAACATATTCTAATATGCGTTCTTTAACAATTTCCATACCAAAGTGATTTTTTTCTAAAATTTCGGCAGCTGTTTTTATATTACTTTGTATTTTTTCGCTGCTTGCCGATACCTTTTCCTGATCTTTTTGATCAGAAAAAATCCAAGGCAGGGATAAAATAAAATCTAAATGGTTTTTGATAATTGCTGCTTCTGCCATGCCTGAAATAGCAGACATTTTTTCGAGCCTTTTAATTTGTGTCAGAACAAAATTCTTTACTATGGCAGGGTAGGAGATAGTCTCTATTTTCTCTTTATATAGTCTGATCTCGGTATTTTCATCCTCACCAAGCTCGGTTTTTATAACTTTTAACTGTTCGCGAAGGTAGATTTCTTTATGCTGCTGAGTAAAATTTGACTCAATTTTTTCCTTGATCTTAATATTTAATAGTTCTATTTCTACCTCACGGGATAAAGTATATAATGCAAGCTCCAACCTTTCTGTTAGGTCGTTCGCCTCTAATAATCGCTGTTTAATTCCAATATCAGCAGAAAGATAATTGGAAATTGCGTAACTGAATTTTTTATAATCCTTTATTTTTGCATATTCTGTAAGCGATAAAAAATCATGTTGTTTCATGATACTTTCTTTAGGGATTATATCCGTGTATTCGTTTAATTTAGCCATGATTTGCTGAACCAAGGCAATATTGTAATTTTTGTCAGTGTCATCATTTTCTTCGTCATTAATAGGGAGGACTTTAACTAATATAAAAGGATCCTTTTGGATATTAGCGAGTATTTTAGCGCGAGTCTGACCCTGCACTACAATTTTGATTGTGCTGCTGTCTGTTTTATGGAATTCTTGAATATGACATATTGTACCGATCTGGTAAACATCTTTAATTTGGGGTTCTTCAATCGAATAATCTTTTTGGCTTACTAAAAAAATATCCAAATTATTGTGCAGTGCGTATTCCAGTGCGTTTACGGATTTGCTGCGCCCGACATCAAAGGTAAGAGATATATTCGGATAGATTGTAATACCTTTTAAAGCAAGCACCGGAACAATAATATTATTATCATCGGCAACTGGTAATTGTTCATCTTTTTGGCTGTCCATCAAATTTGGCTCAAACAAATGATTCATATTTTGCATGATTATCTTCCTCCTATGTATCGGAGTATAACAAGACTCCGATCCTTCATACAATAGTGATCTATTTCCATGTTTGTTGGAGATGATTAAGGTGGGAGCTTACTGTTATTTGAAGGGAAAAGTCGAAAAAATGGATATTAGGTCGAAAGAAACAAATTGAATTTTATGGAATATATGATAAAATATATAAAAAGAGTATTCTTGAAAGGCGAATGGATAAATGAGAAAGGTCCGACAAGTCAGTACATTGGGAATTTATCACGTGATTGCAAGAGGGCTGAATAAGCAAAATATTTTCGAATCAAGAGAAGATTTTGCAAGGCTTTTCAATTGTATAAAAAAATATAGGGAGATATGTAAATTTAACTTGATAAGCTATGTGTTTATGAATAATCATATACATTTAATTATTGAGATTCACAATACTGAAAGTACAGAACCCCTTTCAAAACTTATGCAGAGAATTTTATGCAGCTATGCAACTTATTATTCTCTAAAATATGACCGGAGCGGCGGATTATTTGAAAGACATTTTACCAGTATTCCAATTAATGACAGCAAATACCTGAAGGCAGCAGTAAATTATATACATAAAAATCCTTTGGATATCAACGGAATTCGCATGCCGGAGGATTACACTTGGTGCAGCTATCGCGGCTATTTAAACGAAAATGATGAAATTGTTAATACATCGTATCTGCTGTCACTTTTTAATAAAGATGAACTTATTATATATGATACCCAGATATCGGAGAATGAAAGAAATGAATTTGAGCAGGATTTGGTAAAACATATTTCTGATATAAAAGCGGTGAAGCTGATCAAGCAAATTGCACAGGTTGATCATCCCTATGAGATTACACAAATGCCACGCGGCAAAAGAGATTATGTGATATTGAAAATACTGTCGTTTATGGGAATAAAAATGAAACAGACGGCAAGAATTTTGGGCTTAAGCTACACAGTTATTATTCAGATCGTAAATCAATTTTCTTATAAACCTTTTAAAAATAGATACAGACCATTTCCCGGGGAATTATTTTCTTTTTTATATTAAAAGGTGGATTTTACAGTTAATTAAAAATAATTTCATGGTTTATATACTCAAATTTTTGTAATTTTTATGTTGCGTGTCAGGAAGGCATATGGTAAAATAATAAAGTTCGTTGAACAATAGAGTTTAGTTAATTCAGGTTTAGGGGTGTTGTTTAGGTGAAAATTTTGCAGAAAGTATTGGATGACTGTATTAAAAGAAATCCGGGTGAACCCGAATTTCATCAGGCTGTTACGGAAGTTTTAGAATCACTTGAGCCAGTAGCCGAAAGACACCCGGAGTGGGTGAAGGCCGGAATTTTTGATAGAATTGTCGAGCCTGAAAGACAGATTATGTTCCGCGTTTCTTGGGTAGACGACAAAGGAGAAGTGCAAGTTAACAGAGGCTTTAGAGTTCAGTTTAATAGTGCAATCGGACCTTATAAGGGAGGATTACGGTTTCATCCTTCTGTTTATTTAGGTATTATTAAATTTTTAGGTTTTGAGCAGATTTTTAAAAATTCGTTGACCGGTCTTCCGATTGGCGGAGGCAAAGGCGGCAGCGACTTTGATCCGAAGGGAAAGTCGGATGGTGAAGTTATGCGTTTCTGCCAAAGTTTTATGACAGAGTTATACCGGCATATCGGTGAGAACACGGATGTCCCTGCCGGTGATATCGGTGTCGGCGGCCGTGAGATTGGATATCTGTTTGGCCAATATAAGAGAATTCAGAATGATTTTACCGGAGTTTTAACTGGAAAAGGTCTTTCTTGGGGCGGGAGCTTAGCCAGAACACAGGCGACTGGTTATGGGCTGTGCTATTTTATGGAAGAGGCACTGAAAGACCGTGGGCTGTCATTCAAGGGAAAAAATATTGTAATATCCGGATCGGGAAATGTTGCTATTTATGCGACGGAAAAGGCAACACAGCTTGGAGGAAAAGTAATTGCATTAAGTGATTCAAGCGGATATATCTATGATGCCGAAGGCATTGATCTCCAAGCAATCAAACAAATTAAAGAGGTTGAGCGTAAAAGAATCCACGAATACTTAAAATACAGGCCGAATGCAAAATTTGTGGAAGGATGCCGGGGTATCTGGTCTATCCCCTGTGATATTGCATTGCCCTGTGCAACACAAAATGAAATTGATGCCGAATCAGCACGTCTGCTGGTTGCAAATGGCTGTAAGGCTGTTGGTGAAGGCGCAAATATGCCGAGTACTTTAGAGGCAACAGAGATTTTCCTGAATAGTGGAATTATTTTTGGACCTGCTAAAGCGGCAAATGCAGGCGGGGTTGCGACCTCTGCTCTTGAAATGTCACAAAACAGCATGCGTTATTCGTGGTCTTTTGACGAGGTGGATGCAAAGCTGAAAGATATAATGGTTAACATCTATCACAATGCAAGTAAGGCGGCAGCTGAATATGGCAAGCCGGGCAATCTTGTTGTTGGTGCCAATATTGCAGGCTTCCAAAAGGTTGCCGAGAGTATGTATGCACAGGGTGTTACATACTAAATAAATTTAGCATTTTTCTTATTTCATAACTATTTGAAGATCACTAAAAGTCCCCTTGCTGAAAAGCAGGGGACTTTTAGCATCTGTTTGTATTTTAACAGACAACAAGATTTGAATCCTGCTGAAATTTTACCATAGTCCATGATTTACTGAAAAATAAGTTATATTATAAAAAAGAACTAAATAGGACTGGAACTATTTTTTTATATTTTGCCCTCTCAGACTCTTAGCTGTCCATAAGGTCTGATATCTGCAGATTCGTATTGCGTTTCGAATTTAAATTTGATATTAGCGGCGATATAACTCTCATATATAATTTAACTATTATAACTGTATTTCACTGTATAGATTTCATACAAGTGCATAACTGTATAATTTTTAATTTTATAATTTTAACTGTAACTGCATAACTGTTTGACGATAAAGTGCAATGTAATGTATAATCAGGACAATCAATAAAGGGTGGGGCCTTGTTTGATTGAATGCTGCAAATGCTTTTAAATATTAGAAAAGCTATAAAATAGTAATTGCGGAAAATGACCACAGGAGGATGATTTAAAATGCAAAATAAAACTTCTATTAAAGTGGGTATTGTAGGATACACAGGAATGGTGGGGCAAGAAATACATAGAAATTTGCATAAAATTCAAGATGCTGAAATCGATATATGCTATCTTCAAAATTCAACTGAATCACAAGGTAGGAGCTCAGATTGTGATCTTGTCTTTCTGGCTACAAAGGACGATATCTCTATGGTGATGGCGGATCGCTTACTCCTGGAGGGCGTGCGCGTCATTGATATGAGCGGTGCGTTTCGGTTGAATCAATGTGATTTTGAGAAATGGTATCGTCTTAAACATTTATGTCCTCAGCGTCTTGAAGAGGCAGTGTATGGTATGCCTGCTTTATATAAAAAGGAAATCGCAAATGCCCAATTAATTGCAAACCCCGGCTGCTATGCGACATCTGTAATTATTCCGTTATATGCTGTGAAAAACCTTGTGGAAGGGGAGGCAACGATTGTATCAACCTCAGGGAACTCAGGGGCAAGGAAAAGTGCAGAGCGGGTTGAAAATGATATTGCCTATTCATATGGCAGGAAACATAAGCATGTACCGGAGATGGAACGTTATACCGGACTGCGTGTGAATTTTACTCCGATTGTCCTTCGTTCGGTATTTAAAGGGATTAACACAAATATTCGTATTAGGCTGAAAAAGGAACTGGCTGCACTTTCACCAGAGTCTGCACAGGAAAGGCTGGAGCTTGCGTTTCAGGAAATATATGTTCCGGATGATTTAGTTTATATTGTCCGGGACGGTCAGGAACAATACGGTACGGCTTATGTTAATGATACAAATAAAATTGCAGTTAAAATTCGGGTGGAAGAAGGCTATGCATATATAAACTCCTGCCTTGATAATTTGGGTAAAGGTGCGGCAACACAAGCAATTGAAAATATGCGGATTATGTTTCAGCTTCCGAGACAATATGAAGTCAAGGCTGATATGTGAGCTTTGAAGGTATATTTTAATATTTGAAAATGAATATTTTTTGACTGCTGAACTTTATTTTTAGTTCATAACTCTATTTATTTCAAATTTTTTATCCTTTAGAGTTTTTTTGTTGCATAATTATGCATTAAAGTGTATAATGAGACGCGCTGGATCCAGTGGGTATAGCTATTTAGAATTTTGGAAAGGACTTTTGGCAGATATGACTGATTTAAATCAAATTGTGGCTGCGGGCCAGACCATCGGCGATATTATCAAAAAGGCGGAGATTTTGGTTGAGGCGCTGCCCTATATACAAAGACTGAATGGAAAAACCGTTGTTATTAAATATGGCGGAAATGCGATGATTAATGAGGAGTTAAAAAATTCTGTTATACAGGATATCGTATTATTAAAATATATTGGGATGAATCCGGTGGTGGTACACGGAGGAGGCCCTGATATCAGTAAAGCATTATCGCAATATAATATAAAAAGTGAATGGATTAACGGGTTGCGTGTTACAGACAAATTTACGATGGAGATTGCCCAGATGGTTCTTGTGGGAAAAACGAATAAGGAGATCGTATCTCATATAAACGACAAGGGTGGGATGGCTGTTGGTTTTTGCGGAATTGATGGTAAAATTATAGAATGCGAACGCCATTACGAAAATGTAGATGGAAAAGCAGTTGATATTGGTTATGTGGGAGAAATTACTACCGTTAATACCCATCTGGTGGAGTTAGTGTCAAATGATGCCTACATACCTGTTATTGCGCCAATCGGTATAGGCCCGAATGGAGAAAGCTATAACATAAATGCCGACACCGTGGCCGGTGAAATCGCCGCAGCGCTGAAAGCTGAAAAATTAATGCTTCTCACAGACATTGAAGGTGTCCGGAATACCCAGACCGGAGAATTACTGTATATTTTAACGATTGATGAAGTGTACGCTTTAATCGCTGCTGGAATTATAACTGGAGGTATGATTCCAAAAGTGCTGGGCTGTGTTGACGCATTGCAAAAGGGTGTTGGCCGGACGCACATTATTGATGGCCGGATTCCACATTGTCTGCTGCTCGAGATATTTACCAATAAAGGTATCGGAACAATGATCATGAAAGAAAAAGTAAAATATTTTGAAAACGAAGATATTTAAAGATAGAAGGGTAGGAGGCTGATTAACTATGAATTTGGATACAATTATAGATCTGGATGCGCATTATTATATGAACACATTTGGAAAAAGAAATCCGGTCTGTTTTGATCATGGGGCGGGAATTTATCTGTACAGTATAGATGGGAAAAAGTATGTTGACTTTTTTGCCGGAATTGCAGTTTGTGCACTGGGACACTGCCATCCATCTGTAGTAAATGCGATTACAGAACAGGCCGGCAAGCTGATACATTGTTCGAATCTGTATTATATCGAAAAACAGACCGAATTGGCACAGCTACTGTGTCAATTCTCATGTGCAGACAAAGTATTTTTCTGCAATAGCGGAGCTGAGGCAAATGAGGCGGCATTAAAACTGGCGCGCGCATTTTTTCATAAACAAAATCAAGCTGAAAAAAACGAAATTATTTGTCTTGAAAATTCATTTCACGGACGTACGTTAACAACTGCAACCGCTACCGGACAGGAAAAATATAAAAAGCTTTATACGCCTTTAACCCCAGGGTTCCGTCATGTTCCGATTAATGATTATGAAGCTTTAAAAGAGGCTATTAATGAAAATACCTGTGCTGTCATGCTTGAACCGGTACAGGGAGAAAGCGGTGTATATCCATTAACACGTGAATACGCAGCAAAAGTTCGAAAGCTATGCGACGAACTGGGCCTTTTATTGATCTTTGACGAGGTTCAGACCGGGTTTGGCAGAACCGGACATCTTTTCGGCTATCAATATTTGGGTGTAGAGCCGGACATTTTTACCTTGGCAAAAGCTTTGGGGGGCGGCTTTCCGATTGCCTGTGTATGCGCAAAAATGCCTGTTTCAGACTGCTTTGAACCAGGGGACCACGGAAGTACTTTCGGCGGAAATCCACTTGCCTGTGCCGCTGGTTTAGCCTCTGTTCGCACAATTATAAACGAGCAGCTGCCTGAAAATGCGCAGAAGGTAGGAACCTATTTTCGCTTACAATTAGAAAAAGTCAGGAATGGAGAAATTCCTGCAGAAAGAAGTTCCGACCCTGCATATAAAGACTGCAGGTCCAGGATTGCTGAAATCAGAAATGCAGGCTTAATGGTTGCGATTCAATTTGAAAAGCCAATTGTCGGCCGTATCAAAGATGCCTTATTTAATGAAGGTTGGCTGGTGGGAAGTGTCGGCGCGAATACTTTAAGAATATTGCCTCCACTCATTATTACAGAAAAGGATGTGGACGCTTTTATAAATGTGCTTTGTAAAATTACAATCTAATATTGTTCGGATGGTTAGATTCGCAATAAAAATTATTGATGAGGAAAGAAAGAGGTGCAGATATGCAGCATTTGTTAAGTTTATATGATTTGTCTTCTGATGAAATTTTTGAATTGATTGAGTTAGCAATAAAACTCAAAAAGGATCTTAAGAATAAAAATACCACGCAATATCTAAAGGGTCGGAGCTTAGGTATGATTTTTTCAAAATCCTCCACACGTACGCGTGTCTCCTTTGAGGTTGGCATGTATCAGCTCGGCGGCCAAGCGCTGTTTTTAAGCAATCATGATATTCAGATTGGACGGGGGGAATCCGTATCAGATACGGCGAAGGTGCTGTCAAGATACTTGGATGGGGTTATGATTCGCACCTTTAAGCAAAGTGACGTCGAAGAGTTTGCGGAACAGGGAACGATCCCGGTGATAAACGGATTAACAGACGATCAACATCCTTGTCAGGTGCTTGCGGATCTGCAAACGATATATGAGCATAAAAAGAAGCTGAAAGGTCTGAAATTGGCTTATATAGGCGATGGAAATAATATGGCACATTCTTTGCTGCATGGCTGTACAAAGGTTGGCATGCATATAGCAATTGCCTCTCCGGAACATTATACGTGCAATCCGCGTTTTGTTGAAGAGGCACAGAAGACAGCCAAAGAGACCAATGTAACTGTGCTAATGACGCAAGACCCCACCCTTGCTATCCGGGATGCTGATGTAGTATACACAGATACATGGGCGAGCATGGGACAGGAAGCGGAAAAAGAAAAAAGAAGTAAAATTTTTGCTGATTATCAGATTAATACAGAGCTTTTCGGCAAGGCGGCAAAAAACGCAATATTTTTGCATTGTCTTCCGGCATACAGAGGGTTGGAGGTTGCTTCGGAAGTGATAGACGGCCCGCAGTCTGTGGTATTTGACGAAGCAGAAAATCGTCTGCATGCACAAAAAGCGGTTATGGTAAAACTAATGGGATAACGGAGGACGATAGCATGGAGTATTCCTTTGTGATTCGGCGCGCAATGGCAGATTGGAATGATGTAGTAGCAATCAAAACAGTTATGCTTGATGCGTTCAGAAAATATATGACAGATACCGGTTTACATGAGGATGCTGTAAAATTGGAGGCATTAGAAGAAACCGATGCTGCTATTTTAAAAGATATTGAATCAAAATATGTTTATATTGCCTTTGTCGACGGTATCCCGGTAGGCAGCATCCGCGTTGATATTGATGAAAACAGCAGAATCGCATACGTGAGCCGCTTCGGTGTTCGCTCCGGCTATCAAAACATCGGAATCGGAAAATCTTTTATGAATTTAATTGACAAATTGCTGTATTCAAAATCTGTCAAACAGGCCAGATTGCATACAGCCTCAAAATACAAGGATCTAGTTCGATTTTACTATGGCTGCGGTTTCTATATTCAATCCACCTCGGAAGAACGCGGCTACATAAGAGCTCTTTTTGTAAAGGACTATTAATATTTTTAGGGTAGGGCCTGAAAAACAGGCTAATATTAAGTCGGAGGATGTTTAAAATGCACTATTCGTATATAACTTCAGGTACCTGTTCTTCAAAGATTGATTTGGATGTTGAAGATGGTATTGTAAAAAATGTAAAATATACCGGTGGATGTAACGGCAATCTGCAAGGGATCGCCCGGCTTGTGGAGGGCATGCGTGCAGATGAAGTCATACAAAAATGCAGTGGTATTCATTGTGGATATAAAACGACATCTTGTCCTGACCAATTAGCAAAAGCCTTAAAAATAGCGCTCGATAAACAAGACTAAAATTTTAATACACATTTTCCGCGGGCTTCTATTTGGCTTCTATAAAGGGTAGGGACTTATATTATTAACAGGAGGTTATCTTGTAAAATGGAGGATCAGTTAAAATTTGAATTTGGATTCGGTAATGGAACACAGGAGGTCTATATACCACAGAATAATCTATTAGGAGCTATTTTACCAAACCCGATATCAATCCCGAAGGACGCGGATGTCGTGCGCAATGCATTAAAAAGTCCTATCGGCACGGCCCGGCTCAGGGAGATTGTACGGCCTGGAGAAAAAATTGCAATTATAACAAGCGATATTACAAGACCTATGCCGACTGCGCTTGTAATGCCGGCAATTTTAGAGGAACTAAAGGCTGCTGCTGTCAACCTTGCTGATGTTACTTTGGTGTTTGGTCTTGGCAGTCATCGAAAACAGACCCGGAGTGAAATGGAAAAATTAGCCGGACCAGACATCCTGAAACAAATCAGGGCAGTGGACAGCGACCCGGAAGATTGCATTCGAATGGGTGTCACATCACGGGGCACTCCGGTGGACATTACACGCACTGTGGCCAG